>JANXNT010000141.1 GCA_025353985.1 Limnoglobus sp. | reverse complement strand
GAAACCATCATCGCGGGGTCGGCGTACGTGGTGGCCAGTGGCGTGTTTAACGTGAAACTCGACACGCCGATTCCCAAATGGCAAGCATATGTGATCGCCACGATCGACCGGCTTTATGCCCTTTCGGAAGTCGCGTTTGCGTTCAACTGCCTGACAGGTTACTCGGATGCGGACCGCAAACGGCCCGACCTGTATTACCCCGAACCAGCGATGCTGTTCGACCATTGCGCGGGACGCTACGGCCGTCACGTGCAACTTTCGCACGACTACGGTTTGTACGAATTTACGATCCACGTTCGTCGCCAACCGCGAGGTATCACGCCATGAAGAAGCTCGTCATATTCGGCACTGGCGACTTTGCGCGAGTGGCGAAAGTCTATCTCGAAGAAGACGGCGGCTACCACGTGGCCGCATTCACGGCGCACGAAAAGTACATCACGGCAACGGAACTGCTCGGTCGCCACATCGTGCCGTTCGAGCTTTTGGCGCAGCAATATCCGCCGAGTGAATACGCCATGTTTGCCGCCATCGGCTTCTCGCGTCTCAATCGTGCGCGTGCGGAAGTCTACGACGCGGCCAAGGCGGCGGGGTATGAACTCGTGAGATACGTTTGTTCGAAAGCCGTCGTCTGGGGCGATCTCACGGCGGGCGATAATGTCTTCGTGTTCGAGAACAATGTCATTCAACCGTACGCGACGATTGGTTACGATACGATCCTCTGGAGCGGCAACCACATTGGCCACGATGCGCGGATCGGCAACCATTGTTTTCTCTCTTCGCACGTCGTCGTTTCCGGCCATGTGACGGTCGAAGATCATTGCTTCATCGGCGTGAATGCCACGATTCGCGATGGCATCACCATCGGTGCGGGTAGCGTGATCGGCGCAGGGGCAGTCATCACGAAACATGTCGCGCCGGGTAGCGTGATGAAGGGCATCCCCGCCGAGTTATCGCCCGTTCCCAGCCATCGCTTGAAGGCCATCTGACATGAGTTGGCGGAAAATGGGCAAGGTCTATGCCCCCGATGGTCGATACAAATGGGGGCGAACGCATGCCGCGAATCCCGTTGCCGAGGATCGCGATGCTGGCATCGTGCGTATTTACTTTGGCACGCGCGACGAACAGAACCGCACGCATGTGAGTTGGGTGGAAATCCACCTCGATGGCGAACAATTCGCCGTCGTGCGAGAGGCAGAGGAACCGGTACTCGCCCCTGGCCCACTAGGCGGTTTCGACGATAGCGGCGTCAGTGTTGGCTGCTTGATTCCGCAAGGCGATCGGCTTCTGTTGTACTACCTCGGCTGGAATCTCGGCGTAACGGTACCTTGGCGAAACAGCATCGGCCTGGCGGTGCGAACGGGGCTGGACGGGCCGTTCGTGCGACATTCACCTGCACCGATTATCGATCGCTCGGCAGTCGATCCGTTCACGCTGTCGTATCCGTGCATCGTCTGTGACGGTGGCCGTTGGCACATGTGGTACGGTTCGAACTTGCGATGGGGCCGCCACGAATCGGATATGGATCACGTCATTAAATACGCGTGGTCCGACGATGGAATTTCGTGGCAACGCGATGGCACAATCGCGATCGATTTGCAACCCGGCGAGATTGCCGTCTGTCGGCCGTGGGTCGTCCGCGAAGGCGACGGTTGGCGAATGTGGTTTTGCTACCGCGGCGAAGTATACCGCTTGGGTACTGCGACTTCGATAGACGGAATTCGTTGGCAAAAAAGCCCGGAATCGGGCCTCGACGTGAGCGACGACGGTTGGGACAGCGAGATGATCGGCTACCCCAGCGCGTTCGCACACGGGGGGCGGCGTTACCTGTTGTACAACGGGAATTGCTACGGGCAGACGGGGTTCGGTTTGGCGATCGAGGAGTGACGATGATCGATGTTCGTGCCATACTTGCGGTACCGACTGCGTACCGATTGCTCGGCCGAATCATCGGGGGCAACGGCCGCGAAACGTATGCCCGCGAGTATCTGCGCGTGCAACCCGGCGACCGCGTTTTAGACATCGGTTGTGGCCCCGGCGATATCCTTTCGTACTTGCCTACGTGTCAATTTATCGGTCTCGATGCCGATGCGAGTTACATCGAAGCCGCACGAAAACGTTTCGGTGAACGTGCCGAGTTCCAAGTTGGCTTCGC
>JANXNT010000135.1 GCA_025353985.1 Limnoglobus sp. | reverse complement strand
TAAACCATCGTCGTTTCGACGCTCTTGTGGCCCAACAGTTCCTGCAAAGTACGAATATCATATCCGACTTCCAACAAATGTGTTGCAAAACTGTGGCGCAGGCTGTGTGTGGTCGCGCGTTTGCCGATGCCAGACGCCCGGACCGCAGCTGTGAATTCGCGGCTGACCGAACCTTCGTGCGCATGGTGTCGGCAGAGGAACCCCGTTCCCGGTTGAGCGGAGAGCTTCGAGGATGGAAAAACGTATTGCCAATTCCATTGTGTCGATGCTTCGGGAGATTTCCGGTTGAATGCGAAGGGCAACTCGGCGCGGCCATTGCCGGAAGGCGTTGATTTCCGGGGCGGCCATCTCTTGGGGATGACGTTTGTTGTGGAAGAGGATGAAGCGTTTGGCCCAATCGTGGTAACAATCTTCGGTACGAATGGCGTAATGGCGGACGCGACAGGCCGCACGGAGCCGGTCGAGCAATTTCGGTTGCGGTTGGGTTGTCTGTGTGGGGAGGTTGGCGACCATATGTGGAATCGTAATTGTGTCGCAAGCGCGTGTCAAACAAATTGTGTTTGGAATTTCGAAGTTCCCACGGACGTTCGTCCGTGGGCTTTGATTGGCTCATCCTCACGATTTCGCGAAGTCAATAAGTTTGCGTTTAATTGACGTAAGTCGGAATTCGTGGCGTGCACGGACGTACTCAAAAGTGCGCCGAAATGACACAGAAGTGCGCGCAAATGACCCAGAAAAGGCGCGTCCGGTCGATTTTTGGTCGCTTTCGGTCGATTTTTGGTCGCTCTTTGACCGTCGTCGTCTCTTATGCGTAATCGATGTCCCTCGACGCAAATCAATTCAGAATCGCGAGATACGGCAAAAGCCCTTCGGAACCGATCAGTCGTTTGCGATCAAAAAGCGGGCTTATTGAGACGAAAAAACACGAAAAACACGGTTTGAAAACTTTCGCAATTCGGACTTACGTCGATTACGAGAGTGCGAAAACGGGCTGGAATAAAAATCGGCGGGGCCGAATGACGCGACTTCGGGCAGTTCGTAAATTGACTGTTGAATTCCGATTTCGGATGTGGTGGCTTCAAATACGATGTCGCGAACTTCTTCGATTCTCATCACGGGCGCATCGGGCGAGATTGGGCATAGCCTGATCGAACGACTGGCGGCAGGGCCGCAACCGGTGATTACGCTCGATCTGAACGCGCTCGCACCCGAGCACGGCAAGAAGGTTCGCAAGGAGTTCATCGGCTCGATTCTCGACAATTCGCTCCTCGAACGCATTCACGCCGAATATGAGATCGACCGCGTTTACCACCTCGCCGCACTGCTCTCGACCCGCAGCGAATTTTCGCCCGCACTCGCTCACAAAGTCAACGTCGAAGGGACGCTGAACCTGCTCGAGTTCGCGCAGAAGGCGGGCGAATCGCACGGGCGGCCCGTCGTGTTCTTCTACCCGTCGAGCATTGCGGCATACGGCCTTGCCGATGCCGAAACCAAGCTCGCGGTGGGCAAAGTCCGCGAAGACGATCACCTGCACCCGACGACGATGTACGGCGCGAACAAGCTGTATTGCGAACACCTCGGGCGCTATTATGGGCGGCATTACAAGCAACTTTCGGCGAATTCGCTCGGGAAGATCGACTTCCGCTGCATCCGCTTTCCCGGCCTGATCTCGGCGATTACCGCGCCCTCGGGTGGCACGTCGGACTTCGCACCCGAGATGATCCACACCGCCGCGAAAGGCGAACCGTACGCCTGTTTCGTTCGCCCCGATACGCGGATTCCGTTCATGGCGATGCCCGATGCGGTGACCGCGATCCAGCACCTCATGGACGCGCCGCAGGCGCAGTTGCAGCGTGTGGTGTACAACATCGGGGCGTTCGCGCCGTCGGCGGAGGAAGTTCGCGCCGTGGTGATGCGTGCGTTCCCCGGTGCCACGATTACGTGGGAAATCGATGCAAAACGGCAGGGAATCGTTGATAGTTGGCCGGCGGACGTCGACGACAGCGCAGCCCGCCACGATTGGGGCCACGCGCCGCGTTACGGCTTCGATGCCGCATTCGGCGAATACCTCATTCCCACGATCCGCAATCGCTACGCCTAACCGGACGCATTATGCCTAGCCTTCAATCGGCGATGAACGCGATCCCCGGCGGCGGTCGCATCTACTATTCCGCACGCTGGCTACGCCGGTTGCTACGGCTATGGCGCGACCCGAACCGGCAGTTCCTCGCATACCCGCCGGGCCACTTTTGCTCGCCGCTACCGAACGTGGATGAACTCCGGCGCGACCACCCGCGGCTGAGCGATACCAGCACGGCAAGTTTGCCAGGAATCGAGTTGAACGTCGCCGGTCAACTCGAACGCCTCGCGTCGTTTCGGCGATTCTTTGCCGAGCAACACTTTGCGGAAAACGCGACGCCGGGGCAGCGATACTCCTTCGAGAATGCGTTCTTCACGTACTCCGACGCACTGTTTCTGTATGCGATGCTGCGTGATTTGCGGCCGAAACGCGTGATTGAAATCGGCTCGGGGTTCTCATCGGCGCTGATGCTCGATGTGCGAGATCAATTCCTCGAATGCAAGCCCGAACTGACGTTCGTCGAGCCATACCCGACGCGGTTGAATACGCTGCTCACGCCCGCCGACCGCCAGACGTGTACGGTGCTCGAACAGCGCGTGCAGGATGTGCCATTCGAGCG
>JANXNT010000132.1 GCA_025353985.1 Limnoglobus sp. | reverse complement strand
GTCAGTGGGTCGCGGAACGTGATAATCCGGTGAACGTCGGTCGCAGTTTCCCCGGGGAACGGTGCCCATTTGGCGTCGAACCCACTGTTGTTGAAACCGGCACCGGTGTTAACGTTCGTCAGGGTGAGCGTCGAGTCCGAGAGGAACGGTTGGTTCGGATCGCGGAAGAGGTTGATGAAGCCACTATTGACCGAAGTGATTCCATTCACACCGTAGGCCACACCGAGTTTGTTGACCGTGACCGGGCCATTGCCTGCGGTGAACTGGATGCTGCCGCCGTCGTTGTTGCTGTTGTTGTAAGCGATCAACGATTGGCTGTCGTTCACGAACGTCGTATCGACGCGAATGAAGCCGCCGCCACTCACTTTGTTGCCGTTGTTCGTTCCGCCGAGGTAAACGACACTCGGGTTGGTCGGGTCGATCCCGATCGCAATATCGTATTCCGCTTGTGAGGAGAACGGAGGAGCGCCCAGAATCGCATGGTCGGCATTCGGTGCCCCGAAGCTCGTGCCCTCATTGTTCGTGCCGAACGCAGCCGTCGCCGTAGCCAAGAAGAATGGGTAGGTGATTCGCACCCAGTTCCGGCCAAAGTCCTTGGTCTGGTAGAGGTCGCCGTTGCCGCCGTTGTTCACGAAGGCGTAGAGCCAGCCTTGGTAGAAATCGTTCGCAAGCGACGAATCCGACAACGCCGGTGCGGCGAGCGTGACTCGGCCCGGTCGACCGTTCGGCGAGTTCCGAGCCGCGCTCCCAATCGTGATCGGGTTGGCTTTATCGTCTTGGAACAACGGGTTCCCTTGGATACCCGATGTCAGTTGCATTCCACCCAACGTCACGCTCTGCGCGTTCGGCGAGAAGAAGATGCCTTGTCCACGAATACCCGTGTAGAGGATGTTCAGGTTGTTGTTCGCACCGATGCTCTTCGAAACGCTACCTGCGGATAGCGTTACATCGGTTGCATCGCCCGCTTGGATCAGCAGCCAATCGCGGCCGGTGTTGTTACTGCGCCAAATCCCCTGGTTGTTCGCCATGTAGACGATGACTTCGCCAGTTGGCGTCAACTTCGGATCGACGATGATCTTGAACGACGAGGTGCCGACGAACCGACGATCGCGGAGTGTCGAATCGATTGGCAAAATGTTGCCAATGCCATCGGCATTGCTCGTGCTATCGAGGACTTTCCAGTTTCGGCCACCATCGAGCGAACGAAGCACGCCGACTCCGGAACGACCGGTGTCGCCTTCGCCGGTGACGGCGAATACGATCGACTGATTCGGGTCGTTGTTCTTGGCGAACACGGCGATACCGCCGGTGTTCAAGCTGCTGGATGGGCCGAAGTCGGTGAGCGGAATCCAGTTCGGGCCAGCGGCATCTTGCGTGAGGAAGTTA
Organism: Limnoglobus sp.; assembly: GCA_025353985.1. Classification (GTDB taxonomy): domain Bacteria; phylum Planctomycetota; class Planctomycetia; order Gemmatales; family Gemmataceae; genus Limnoglobus. The sequence continues at coordinate 3,215 of JANXNT010000132.1, read as the reverse complement.
GTCGTTTTCCAGATGCCACCGCTGGCCCCACCGACGAATACGGTGTTCCCTGATGGGTCCGATGGGTCCATCGCCAAGCCCGTCACGCGGTTGATCCGCGACTGCCCGCCGAGCGGAGCGGGACCGAATGGCGTAAATTGCTGCTTCGTGATAACCTGCGAAGGCTCTTGCGTGAAGATGCGGAAGCCGACCTGGAAGCGATCCGCAGTCGGCTCGCCGAGACCCGAGCCGATGTCGGCTTTGGGCAGCTCGAGCGACCAGTTATCGATCGTACCCGCTTGGGCACCGTTGTTGCGAACTTGAAGCGTCCAGTTGCCGAACGAGCTTCGCCCGAGGATACCCGTCAAAGGCAGTTCGGGGTTGAAGATACCGTTGAACTGGCCAACGCCACCGATTTGAATCGGCGAGACGGCACCGTCGTCGAAGATCGTGTTGCGAAGGTTCGCAAGCGGGGCCGCGGGCAGGATGTTCGCCCCGCTGAACAGGCGTATGCGCGTCAGACCATCCGGCGAAACGAGATCGAGGTCGAGTTCCTTGACGTTCGGGTGCGTCAGGTTGACCGTCACGCGAACCCGCGAGTTCGGCGAAACGGCGAGGTTTTGTGCGATTTGGAACGTATCGGGCACGTTCACCGCCAACGAGGCCGATTGCGTCGGCGAACCATTCGCACCGAATGCGGCCGCCGGTTGGCCAACCGTTGTCGTCCGGGTGACGGTCGAATACGAGCTTGCGTTCGGGTCGGTACCACGAAGCACCGCCAAGCCCGCATTTTGGTTCATGTCGAGTCGGTCGCCGATCGTCGATGCAATATCCGAGCCGACTTCAATCGTGTACGGCCCTGCTGCGATCAACTTCGTTGGGAAGCCGATGTGGAACGACTTCGTCGGCACCGCAGGCGACGAACCGAGTCCCACAACCGTGAACGGACCGGGTACCACACCCAAAGGCCCGGTCATACCGATGATATCCGCCGACGTGAACGTGAGCGGATCGATCTCGCGATCGAACAAGACATCGACGCCGGTGGCACCGGTATCGAGGTTGAGCGTATCGCCCGTGCCCGTCGTCGCTTTGCCGGGAACGGCCGCGAACGTGAACGTCGGCCCAGGGATGATAATCGGCAGTGTGTCCGTAGCGTACGGCACGCTGAACGGAATCCCCGTCGTCGAACGCGGCGTGGAGTAAGTATCGACGCCAAAGCCGAGAGTTTGCGTGCTGTCGGCGTTCTGATCCATCGTGTTGCCGCTGCTACCCAGCGTGATCGCATTCCCCATCGAATCGGTCAGAATCAGCGACCAATTCAACAACGTCCCCGAATCGCCGCCTACGAGATCTTCGATTTTCAATTGCCAGTTCCCAGAAACCGGCCCACCGATGAAGGCGGCAAGCGGCGTCTCCGGTCGGAAACTCCCAGTAAACGGCGCGGAACCGGCAGATATAGCCGTCGCTGCCGCATCGTCGAAAAAGGTATTCGTGAAGTTATCGCTGCCACCACCTCGTCGATTCGACAGCACGACTTGCGTGTTGTTCGGCGCGATTAAGGTGATCCGCAAGTCGTCGTCGAAGGTGTGAATCAGGTTCAACGCCAGGCGTACCGAGCCGATCGTCGGGGTTCCCGTCAATGCCGGAATCATCAATGTCGAAGTCGTGGTGGTCACGTCGGGTAAAGCGAGTGGCGTGTCGGTCGAAGGAATCGACGAGAACGAAGTCGTGCGGTGTTTGTCGTAGATTATTGGGCCGACCGCGTAGCTGTAAGTGCCGACGGCGGTTTGTGGCGTTTGGAACGACACGAAAAAACTCGTGTTAGCCGCATCGAGCGGGAATGCGGCACCGGCTGCAACGGGGATAATCGTGGCGGGCGAAGTCAGTGGCGTCGTCGGGCTGCGGAACTGCACGACCACATCGGCACCGGTAAACGTCGTCGGATCGACGGGACGATCGAACGTGACGCGGAAGCCATCGAGGCGTGGCGTGCCATCGGGTTGCAGGCCGTTAAACCCGCTCGAACCGGCCACCGGCCCCATGTCGCTGTCGATGATGCGCGGCCCCGTAGCCGTCTTGCTACGTCCAGAAAGAATCGCGACTCCCGCCGCGTTCTGGTTGCCCGCCCAATACGCGGTCAGTTGACCCGCGTTGAACAGCAACGTTTGGCGAACGCCCATGCCCGATGTCGCTGCAGTCAACGCCGTTGCGGTGAAGTTGTTCGGAACCGGTTCGAGGTTGTACGACTTGCCGGTGATGACATCGATCGCTTGTTTCGGTGCGTTGAAGTACGAATCGCGACCCTGCGCACTGAACGTGGCACCGCCATCGATACTCGTGGCGACGTAGTTCGCGACGCGCTTGTTGCTCGCATCTTGGCGCGCGTCGTACCACGACACGCCGAGCGTGCCAGATAGCGGATCGACCGCAATCGAGGGCATAAACTGCGAGCGGTTGCCTTCGCTGTAGTGATCGCCCGCCGAGTCGTCGTTGACACGGACGGTGTTTCGCGAAGCGCCGTTGTCGTCCGATGAGAAGACGTAAACGTTCGGATTGGTGAACGCACCGGCGGTGATGTTCGCGCCGGTGAATGCACCATAGAGTCGGCCCGCGTTCGTACCCGGCAGTACCGCACCGGCGGCACTAATTTGGGGAATGCTCGTGTCGTACGCAATACTGAGGCTCGCTCCGATACCCGCCGCCGGCGACGACGCATTCGCGACCGGTTGTAGCGTATCCGCACCGTTCGTCAGGAAGAACGGATTGACAGGTATCGACAAATTGTCCGCACCAAAACCGGTGTTATTGAAGCGAGACACCAACTTAAACGACCACGCATCGACCGATTGTACTGGCGTCGTATCGAGGCGAGTATCGGTCACCTGAAGTTGCCACGTCCCGGTCAGCTGAGCGGCCGTTTGGCCGTACAGGTTTGCCAAACTACCCGCTTCCGGACGGAAGTGCGCGAGGAACGGCGAGACGTTGACGGGGTTCGTGATGCCGCGTGGGGCTTCTTGATTGAAAACGATACCAGGCCGACCGCCAGGACCATAACCCGGGTTCGCAATCCCAGGCAGGCCGATACCGGCGATGGAAGTGCCGTCGGTTTGTATCCGGTTATTAAAGAGGGTCACTCCCACGCCACTTGGGCTGATGAGTACCACCCGAAGCTGACTCGCATTAGCGTGCGTCAGCGCGATCGTCACGTCGATATCAGAGAGAGTCGAAAAATT
>JANXNT010000034.1 GCA_025353985.1 Limnoglobus sp. | reverse complement strand
CATCGCACGCGGGCATGATTCGCATGGCCGAACTCGCGCTCGGTGCGCGGGTACCGGCGAAGTTGCTGCGTGCGGTCAGCCGTTGCGGAAACGACGATGACGCCGTCAAGCGCGTCGGCACACACTGGGCGACCGAACAGTGCCGCGACCTGCTGGATAACAACGTCCGCGGCATCCATTTCTACACGCTCAACCGCTCCGATGCGACGCGCCAAATTTACCAAAACCTCGGCGTCAAAGATTCGATCGCTCTCCGCGCCGTGAGCTAGGCACACCATGAGAACGCTGTTCGTATTGCTATTCAGCACTTCGTTTGCCTTCGCGCAGTCGCCGCGGCCTGCGGTGGAAACCGCGAATGGCATGGTGGTTTGCGTCTGCCCGATTGCGGCGGATGTCGGCGTGGGCGTGTTGAAGGGTGGCGGGAACGCCGTCGATGCGGCGGTGGCGGTGGCGTTCGTGGAGGCGGTCACGTGGCCGGAAGCGGGGAACATCGGCGGCGGTGGCTTTATGCTCGTCGATCCGGGTTCGGGCAAGGAACCGACGTTCTTCGACTATCGCGAAACCGCACCCGCACTGGCGACGAAAACGCTGTTCGCCGACGGCAAAACCGACTGGACTTCGCACAAAGCGGTCGGCGTGCCTGGTACCGTTCGCGGCATGGAACTCGCGCACAAGCGGTTCGGCACGAAGACGTGGAAAGACCTCATAATGCCTGCCGTTCTGCTTGCGGAGAACGGCTTCCCCGTCGATGCGCCGCTCGCACGGCGGCTCAACGGTATCTTCGCCGATGGTAAGTCGAACAACGCCGAGTTTCGTCGCGTTTACAGTAAACCGAAGTGGAAAAATGGCGACCGCATGATGCTTCTCGATCTCGGGAAAACGCTGCGCGCGATCGCGGAGAACGGGCCGGATGCGTTCTACACCGGCGAACTGGCGGCGAAACTCGAAGCCGAGATGCAGGCCCACGGCGGACTGATCACACGTGCCGATCTGGCTGCGTACAAAGCAATCCAACGCAAGCCCCTTCGCGGCACGTATCGCGGCTATGAACTGATCGCCGCACCCCCGCCGAGTTCGGGCGGCACCGCGATCATCGAAGCCTTGAACATTCTCGAAACCTTCGAAATCGCCAAAACGCCGCGAGCCGACGCACTCACGATGCATCGCATCGCGGAGGCCCAACGCCGTGCCTTCGCCGACCGGGCGCGTTACCTCGGCGACCCGGATTTCACCCAAATCCCGGCGCACCTTATCACCAAGGATTACGCGAAAACCCTCGTCGCAAGTATCGATGCCACGAAGGCGACGCGAAGCGAAACGCTGACGCCGGAGATTGCGATTCGCGATGGTGGCAGCGACACAACGCACTTTTCCATCGTCGACAAGAACGGTATGGCGGTGTCGAACACGTACACCCTCGAAAACTCGTTCGGTAGCCGCATTGTCGCGCCCGGCCTCGGTTACATTTTGAACAACGAGATGACTGACTTTAACCCCATCCCCGGCATCACGACCCGATCCGGAACGATCGGCACCGAGCCGAATACAGTGGCACCCGGCAAGCGAATGCTCAGCTCGATGTCGCCGATGATCGTGCGAAAAGACGGCAAACTGTACCTGATTACGGGTAGCCCCGGTGGGCGGACAATCATCAACACGGTGCTGTGCGTGCTGGTGAATGTGCTCGATTACAAAATGGACGTGCAGGCCGCCGTCGATGCCCCGCGGCAACATCATCCGTGGTTCCCGGATCGCCTCGCGGTCGAAGATTTACGCACGAATGACACCGCGGTGTCACGGCTGAAAGGAATGGGCCACGATGTCGTTGGCCACAAGCAAGGCGATGCGCACACGATCCGCATCGACCCGAAAACCGGCCGCTACCAAGGGGCCGCCGACACACGATTGAACGGCAAAGCGGCGGGATATTAATGCACTTTCGACGACAATCGACTGTGCGACCAAAGAACGTGCGGCTGCCGTTCGCGCTGCGATTTTACCCGCTACTCGAACGGGAAAGCCGCGAGCCGAGCGACCCACACGGTCGCGATTCGCGGTTGGGACGGGTCGAAGCCGCGCTGATGCTCGCCGACGAACCGTTGACCTCGAAGCGCATCGCCGATGCCGCCGATTTGAAGGATGGCAACGAGGCACGCACGTTAATCGAAACGCTTCGCCAGTTCTACGATGCCGACGGCACCGCGTTCCAAATCGAAGATATTGCGGGCGGGTATCAGTTGCTGACGCGGGCCGCGATTCACCCATGGTTATTGCGTTTACGGCGAACGGGCCACGACGTTCCGCTCACCTCCGCCACGATGGAAACGCTCGCGGTGATCGCATACAAACAGCCTATCATGCGTGCCGAGATCGAGAAAATCCGCGGCGTACAGTGTGCGGATTTGATACGCATGTTAATGGAAAAAGGCCTGGTCCGCATCGCAGGCCGCCACGACTCGTTAGGCCGTCCGCAACTTTACGGCACAACCAAAACCTTCCTCGAAGCATTCGGCTTGAACGCACTCAGCGACTTGCCCGAAGTCGCCTCGTTGAAGAATCCGGGTTAGAAACAGAGTCCTCCCCGTTTAGCCGCGACGCGCAGGCTTTGCGTAGCGGAGCGCGGGGACTTCACCCAAGTGGCGTGAAGTTGGCCTTTCTGTCGAATTTCCGCGAAAGCGATCATCCGATTTCTGTTACCCTCTCCGCTTCGGAGAGGGGCCAGTTTTCCGGCCTGTAGGGCCGATTCTATCAGCCCAGGTCGGAGCGAGCGCAGCGAGCGGAGGCCTGGGAAAGCAGTAGTAAACGGCTACGGTCCTGAAGGGACCGTTCAGAGTGATGCAGTCTGAACCGTCCCTTCAGGACGGGGGCGATTTTCGGAATCCATCCAGGCCTGCGCTCGATTCGCTCACTCCGACCTGGGCTATAAGAACGGACCTTACAGGCCCGAAAACCACGACCCACGCTCTCATGCTGAATTCTGCTTGATCCTGCAAAAATGCAAGCAAAAATGCTTGACACCAGCGAGCGACTCGTTAGTGTAAATGCATACGGCGACCCGAAGTGCAAACCCGAGGATTGCGTGAATCCTAAGTTGGATATGCCGCAAATGGCAGCGATACTGGCTCAGAACGACCCGACCGTGTCGGGGGAGTTGCTGGCGCGGCTTCGTCAAGAGATGGGGTTGAATCGGGCAGACTTTGCGCGGATGGTCGGACTATCGGAACGATCCGTGGCCACGTGGGAATCGGGTGCGGACCTCAAAGAGTCTTCGTTGCGGACGATCGTTGAGATTGGACGACTTTACGCAAAACTCAGTTCGTCGTTTGCATCTCCGGATGAACTGTCAACATGGCTCAAAACCTCGAATCCGGCGTTCGCTGGCTCGCAACCATTGCAAGTGATCGAACGCGGCGAGATCGACCGCGTTTGGCGGATGATTTATTTTCTGGAATCTGGCAGCCCCAGTTGATCCTCACTCAACGAAGGCCGCATTTTTGTTGCTAGAATCACTCCATGAGCAATGCGGAAAAGTACCTGCGTCCGGAAGTCATTCGCCAGGTGGCGCGGCTGGACTTGCGTGCGAAGTTCATCGTCGAAGGGTTCCTGACCGGCTTGCACGGCAGCCCGTTTCAGGGGTTCAGCGTCGAGTTTTCCGAGCACCGCAAATACACGCCGGGCGACGACCTCAAGGATCTCGATTGGAAAGTCTACGCGAAAACGGGCAAGTACTATGTGAAGAAGTATCGCGCCGAAACGAACATGACCGGCCACTTGGTGATGGACTTATCGAAGTCCATGGGTTACACGTATCGCCAGGAACTCACGAAATTCGAGTATGCGATCTGCCTCGCGGCGGCACTTGCTTACTTGATGATCCACCAACAAGATCCCGTCGGCCTCGTTACTTTCGACGATAAAATTCGCACGGTGTTACCACCGAAAAGCAAGCGCAGCCAACTCGGGACGATGCTGTCGTTGCTCGCGAATTTGCAGCCAACAGGGCAGACGGACATCGCGAACGGCCTGTTTCAATTGGCGGGATTGTTGCGGGGAAAATCGCTGATTATGTTGTTCAGCGATCTGCTTACCGACCCCGACGCGGTCATGAAGAGCCTGTATCGGCTACGCCATGCTGGGCACGAAATCATCTTGTTTCACATCCTCGATGAAGCCGAAGTTCACTTTCCGTTTAGTGGCATGAACAGTTTCGAAGACCCCGAAACCGGCGTCGTGATGAAAGACATCGACGCCCGCGGCATCCGCGACGATTACCTGCAAAGTCTCGGCGAATTTCAGGCCACCTGGAAGCGCGAATGCGGCCTCGCCAACGTCGACTACGTACCAATCGACACGAGCATCGGCTTCGAGATCGCACTAATGGAATACCTCGTGCAACGCACCCGCCGATTTTCGTGACGAGTGGCGAGTACCGGCTTCGGGCATGGTTCAAAACGAGGTATCAACTGACGTGAAGTGTCAGTTGACGGTGTTTCAGGTCATCCTAGTTTTAGTTTTTATCCCAACGGGATTTCAGCGATTAGCCCCAGGTCGCGTTTCGCGCACCTGGGGTGTTGACGGTGTTTCAGGTCATCTCGGTTTTGGTTTTTTA
>JANXNT010001372.1 GCA_025353985.1 Limnoglobus sp. | reverse complement strand
CGTGCCCACCACGATGTCCAGCTCGCCCGCCGCGATCTGCCGCTGCATCGCGCGTTTGTAGGTGCGTTTGAAGTGGCGTAAACTTTCCGGGCCGACTTGGCGGATGCTCGTGTATTTGTCCTTCTCGGTGAGGACGTTTTTCTTGCCTTTCGGCTCGATTCGCGGCAACTCGAGTTCTTCGCCGAGGATGTCGGCGAGTTCTTCGAGCGTGAGATCGACTTCAAGGATGTGGCCGCCTGGTTGGTCACCGGCCTGCGGGTCGCCGTCGCCATCTTGCGGTTGCGTCAGCGGTTGTCCCGGCTGCCCCGGCCCCACGCCGACGCCACCGGAACCTTTGCTGCCGTAGCGAAATTGCGGCAAGTTGATCGATGGCACGGGAATCGACACGAGGTCGTTCCCTTTCTTGCCGATCATCTCGCCGCGACTGATGTACTTCGAGAGGTTCGATTTCACTTTCCCGCGCACGATCTTGCGGAATCGTTGCAGGTCTTGTTCGATTTTTTGTCCCACGGCGTTCGTGCCTCGGCGGGTGTGTTGGAATGCGTCTACTGCATCGTATCCGACGGAGCCACGTCCCGTGTAGCGCGATCCGTCATAACCGTGGATCGACCGGCTCGCTTTCCAGTGCGAGTACGCCGAAAACGCACTCGTGGACGCGTCGCAGCGGTTCGCGTCGAACGAATCGTTCGAGGCTTTCGATGCCGAGCGCAAACTCGCCAAGTGCCAGCGAACGCTTGTGGCTCAACCCGCGATGCCGTAGCCGCGAGAGATTTTCTTCGACGGTGTAATCCGGGCCGTAGATGATTCGTAAATACTCGCGGCCCCGGCACTTCACCGCTGGTTGCACGAGGCCACGCTTGCCACGGAGTATAAAATCGAGCGGTTTCACCACCATGCCCTCGCCCCCACGCCCCGTGAGTTCGATCCACCATTCGGTACCGGCGGCAACGCTGGTCGCGTCGTTCGGATCGACGAGTTTGTACGATGTCGCCAACAGCAATTCGGGGTCGGCGCGGCAGATTGTTGCGAGCGTGTCCATGTGCCAGATGTGGTTTTTATCGGTGTGAACGTGCCCTTCCGATGCGAGTAGATGGAACGGCGCGAGTTTCAAATCGGCGAGCGAATTCACCGGCCAGCAGTACTGCCGGTACGCGGCCACGAACTGATCGATGTGCTGTTCCTTGCCTCGCGATTCCGCCATCGCGCGTCCGGCTTTGGCACGCTCTTCGCCACTCAATCGTTCGGTGGCGATTTCCAAAGATGCGACCGCTTTCGGTATCGCGGCCCGCCCGGCGGCCCCGACGGCGGCATACTGGTTTTTCAGCAGTTCCTGCGCCTTCGCCGACCACGGTAGCAATTCGCAATCGAGACAAACCCACGTCGTGTCGAGCGTCGTCCAGATGTTCACTGCGGTCAGTGCCGAACGGACTCGTTCGAGAAACTGCGTTTCCAAAGTGGCATCGTTGAAGAAGCGTCGGCCCGTGCGGGTGGTGATAACTCCGAGTTCGCCCTCAAGCACACCGAAGCGTTCGCGTGCGGCCTGTTCGTCTTTGCACACGACCACCACGGCGCGCGAACCCATGTGCTTTTCTTCGCAAATGACTTGCGTGGCACCCTGGTTGCGAAAGTACGCAAACGCTTCGGCGGGGTGTTCGAGCAAGCCCGGTTCCTGGCTCGTCTCGCATGGTGACATCGTCGGCGGCAGGTAGATCAGCCACTTCGGATTTGCCGCAAATCGGCTCATCACTTCTAGAGCTGCCGTGGCATGGGCTTCGCGAATTGTCACGTTGCCACGCAGCCGCGTCGAGACGATCCGCTTGCCCAACACATCCGCCGCATCGAGCACTTCGTCGTCGATTTGCTGAAGTGTCGGCCCGATCGTGCTCACCGGTTCCGGCAGGAATGGCCGCATCGGCTCGCAGTACGTTCGAACCGCTGGAACGGAGACGAACTCGCGTTCCGGGTAACGCATCGCGGTGAGTTTGCCGCCGTATACGCAACCGGTGTCGATGTTCACCGTGCGGTTCAGCCACTCGGCTTCGGGCACCGGCGTGTGGCCATAAACGACGGTTGCGGTGCCGCGATACTCGGCGGCCCAGTTGTAACGCAATGGTAGGCCGAATTCATCGGTTTCGCCCGTTGTTTCACCGTAAAGGGCGAAGTCTCGCACGCGCCCCGAGCCACGCCCCTGCATCTCCGCTTTCATGCCCGCATGAGCCACAACCAACTTGCCGTCGTCGAGGACATAATGGCTAATCAACCCATCGAGGAAAGTAGCCAACGACTTTGTAAACGCCGGTCGAATCGCATCGGGAAGTGCGTCGATCTCGGCGAGTGTTTCGGCGAGGCCGTGCGTGATTTGCACATCGCGCCCATTGAGTTTCTTTAACAACTTCATGTCGTGATTGCCGGGCACGCAGATACCCGAACCTTCGACAACCATGTTGCGAACGATCCGTAACGTATCGAGCACCCGCGGCCCACGATCCACAAGGTCGCCAACGAACACCGCCTTCCGACCTTCGGGGTGGCACCACAACATATGGCTCCAACCGATTACAGGGTTATCCAACTCCATGCGATGGCTTGCTTGATAGCCGAGCTTACGAAGCAATTCTTCCAGTTCATCGGCGCAGCCGTGAATGTCGCCGATGATGTCGAAGGGGCCATGTTCGCTGGTGCGGTCGTTCCACAACGGCACCCGTTCGATCGTTGCGGCATCGACTTCGTTTGTGGTTTCGAGGCGGAATATGTGCGAAAATCCCTCTCGCTTCAGCCCTTTCAGCGAGCGTCGCAGTTGCGAGCGCTGGTTGCGAATCACATGCGAGCCGAACGTGCGGCCCTCGCGTTGGCGGTTGCGTTCGTGGCAAATCTCTTCGGGCAGGTTCAGCACGATGGCAACGGGCAGGCAGTGATACTTCCGAGCCAATGCCACGAGCGGGCCACGCGCCTCCTCCTGTACATTCGTGGCATCGACCACCGTGAGCCGACCGAGCGCGAGCCGTTGTGCCACGATCGAATGCAACAGCTGGAACGCCTCATTCGTGACCGATTGATTATTCTCATCGTCGCTAACCAAACCCCGGCACACATCCGACGACAGAATTTCCGTTGGCAAGAAATGCTTACGGGCAAACGTACTCTTCCCCGACCCACTGGGGCCAACGAGTACGACGAGGGAGAGTTTAGGGATCTTCATCAGGGGGAATTCTCGCGAGGTCCGACGAAAATCACACCGTGGGATGGATGATGCCGTCCCACGGGCTGCTGGCATTGGCGTACAGTTTCTTCGGAATGCGACCGGCGAGGTACGCCAACCGTCCCGCTTCGGTGGCGTATCGCATCGCCCATGCCATCCGCAGCGGGTCTTTTGCACTGGCGATGGCCGTATTTAGCAAGACTCCGTCGCAGCCGAGTTCCATCGCGACCGATACATCGCTGGCGGTGCCGACACCCGCATCGACGATCACGGGATAATCCGGATCGCCGTCTTTCAAATATTCGAGACAGATGCGGATGTTGTTCGGGTTGAGAATGCCTTGCCCGCTGCCGATTGGGCTACCGGCGGGCATTACGCTCGCGGCCCCGGCTTCTTTCAAACGACGGGCCAAAATAGGGTCGTCGGAAGTATAAACGAGCACCGTGAAGCCTTCTTTGACGAGTTGTTCGGTCGCTTTCAGCGTGTCGATCGGATCGGGCAAAAGCGTCTTCTTGTCGGCGAGGCATTCGAGCTTTACCCAATCCGCCCCTGGGTTTTCGAGGTTCTTGAGCAACTCCCGAGCGAGGCGTGCGTGTCGAATCGCGTCTTCCGCGCTGAAGCAGCCTGCCGTATTCGGCAAAATCGTCAACCGTTTGAGATCGAGAAAATCGAGCAGGTTCTTGCCGTCTTTATCAACGAGTCGTTCGCGTCGAACCGCCACCGTCGTCACGTCGCATCCGCTGGCATCCATGCACGCTTGCATGAGGTCGTAACTCGTGTATTTTCCCGTACCGGTGAATAATCGCGAGCGAAACGAGAATCGGCCGATTTTCAGCGGGCGATCCGCTGGCGGTTCGGCCAATTGCGAACCTCCCCCAACCAGTGTGACGATCTCGACCGTATCGCCTTCGTGAAGTTGCGTCATTTGGTGCTCCGCACGCGGTAGGACGTTGCGGTTTAGTTCCACGGCCAGTTTTTTCGGGTCGCGGCCAAGTGTGGCAAGCAACTCCGCAACCGTAAGACTGGCAGGAAACGATTTCGGTTCGGCATTGACTGTGATATTCAGCATTGGGATACCCTTAGTTCTCGAAAGAGTATCGCTTAAGATACGAATTGATCCACTGTGCCGTGCGAATGGAGTTCTGACTATGACACGGGAAATTGTTCACATCGGGCGACGGATTCGTGTGGCGGTCGATACGACTGTTTGCAGCGATGGCAACATTATCAAGCGAGATATGATCTTCCATCCCGGTGCGGTGGTGATCCTTCCGATTATCGATCACGATCATATCTGTCTGCTGCGGAACCATCGGTTCGTCATAGGCACGACGCTTTGGGAAGTTCCCGCAGGGACCATCGAGCCATCGGAAAGCCTCGAAAATTGCGCGCGGCGCGAGCTTCTCGAAGAAACCGGCTACACCGCTGGGGAATGGTCGTATCGTGGCTTTCTGTATGCTTCGCCGGGTGTGATGGACGAGAAATTGCACCTGTTCTTCGCTCAGAATTTGACCGCAGGCAAGCAGCAACTCGAAGCCGATGAGGTAATCGAAACCGTGACGGTGCGAATCGACGATGCGATCCGAATGTGCATGAGCGGCGAAATCTGCGATGCCAAGACGGTGACGTCGATCTTGATGTGGGATCGGCTGCGAGATCGGCCATTTTGACTCTCATAATCGACGTAAGTCCGAATTGCGAACGCTCAAAAACCGTGTTTTCGGGTGTTTTTTCATCTCAAAATGCCAGTTTTTGATCGCAAACTACTGATTTGTTTCTTGCGGTTTTGCAGTATCCTGTCATCCTGTCGTGGGTTATGGCGACAGTCATCGATCCGCGACTCGGCGCAAGTACCGACCGTTTCGCGACCGAAAGCGACCAAAAATCGACCGTGCGCGCCTTTTCTATGTCATTTGCGCGCACTTCTGTGTCATTTCGGCGCACTTTTGGGTACGTTCGTGCACACCACACAATTTCGACTTACGTCAATTCAGCCAGAACTTTGTGACTTCGCGAAATCGTGTGGGTGCCAGATGTCGGTAGAAATTTTGTCCGATTTCGAACCGAGTGCGTTACACTATTCGAATATTGCCTCGTTATGTTGTTCGGAGCCGCAATTGACATCACTCCTTCGCGATAACCCCGTTGAACTCGAACGGATTTTGCGCGAAAAACAGCCTGCGCTTTGCTTGATCTCCGAGCGGCACCTCGTGCGGATTCTCGATCACCTCATCGCGAATGGCGTACGTGTGGCTGCCAATCCGCGGCTCCCCGTGTGGGTAAATCGCGATCAATTGCCGAGCGAATTCGCGCTCGATACCCAACAGGTTCGCGTGCTGTTCCTCACGCCACCCGACGACCGATTGCTCTACGATTCTAACGATGTCGAGATTCTTGCTGCATACACGCGGCTGCTTTGCCGCGCGGAAATTCAAGCGAAGCCGGTCGTTACTTTCTGTTTCCTGAAGTTGCCTGTGTCGGTGTGCGAGGAAATCCGTTTCGTGCTCGAAGCGGAATCGCAGTTGCCGCCCGATGCGACTGACACCGAGCTGTCACATGCGTTCGTGCCGCTCTGGCTCGATGCCTCAATTTACGCGACGGATTCGCTCGCCGATTGGTTCCCGCTCGCGTCGCAGCACCGCGAGATGCTGGCCGAACTTTCGTCGTCGTTCGATGCGAAAGCACTGTTTTTGAAATACCCCGTGCCAGTCGATGCAGCCCCGGTTGCGCGTGTTTTCGAGCAACGAATCAAGAAGCCGGATTCGAAAACGACGGCGCACATTGCCAAGCTCGGGAACCGCGTGCGTGCGGCCGTAATGTACATGCGGCTGGCGAACGATGGCCCTGAAAAGAACCGCTCGTGGTACGTAGCCGCGGCACGGCGCGAACTCCGCGATGGCCTAGTTCCCAAGCTCGATCGCGTGTTCGGCTGGAAAAAGAAACGGGCGGACCGCTGGACGCAAGCGCTGTTCGCGCTTTTGGCGCTGACGCAAGATGGCCGTTGGCCATACGCGACGCGGGCACTGTACGACCTGCAAAAATTGGCATCGGATCTCGGCCAACCGCTGTATCGCGTCGCTGTCATCGATTGGCTCGTTTCGTTCGGGCGTCGCCCGCTGAAACAGCCGCTGGATCGCGCACGCGATGTCATCCTGTTGCGCCGCCTCGCGCGTGCGGAATCGCACGTGCAACGCGCATCATTGGGCGCGAACGAACGCGACGAATTGCTTGCGCTATTTCACGAGGAAATGCACGAAGCCGAGGTGCGGATTCGTGCAACGCTCGGTCCGGTCTTTCAACGAGTGGCCGAGGAAGTCGGTTTCCAAACGACGAATATCACCGAACGAGTCGCGCTACAAAAACTGATTGCGGAACTAATTGATCGGCTATGCGAACGCGGTTTTCTGCGCATGTCCGACTTGCGCGATGCCATCGCGAGGAATACGCTGAAACTTGCCGATGTGCGTGGACCGATCGAGCTGTTTCAGGGCGATACCCTGCTGAAAATGGACGCACGCCTCGACGTCGAATTACCGGGTATCTATCACAAGGGCGAAGTCTATCTGCGTGCGATCCAGCGAGTGAGTGCCGTCTCGTTTGGAACGAAAGCCGGTCGATTTCTGACTCGTTTTGTAGCGATTCCTTTCGGTGGCGCATTCCTCGGTCTCGAATTTTTGCAGCATATCGTCCACGGTGTGCAAGGCATCATCCGCATCATCGCGAAGACGCCGCATGGCCATCACACGCACATTTACCTCGTGACTTTGCCGAGCGTTCTCATCGTCGGATTGCTCGCGATATTCGTAGCATACTCGCGCCTCGGACGATCGATCGCGATGGCAATCGCGTCTCGGCTCCGTCACTTTCTCACCACGCTGTTCGTCGAAATTCCACTCGCGATTTGGTCGTCGCCACCGGTGCGATTCGCGTTGAACAACCGCATTAGCCGGGCGTTTGGTAGATGGGTGATGGTGCCGTTTGCCGTCTCTGTCATCGTGTTGCTCGCGCTCATCAACTGGGATTTTTCGCTCGACGATGCACTCGAATTTTGCGGCGTCTTGTTCGTACTTGCAACGGCGGTGTGGGCATCGCCGTACGGCCAACGGCAGGCGGATCATTTCGGCGAAGTGACTGCGGATTCGTGGCGAAACTTCTGGTGGAACCTGCTCCCCGGCACGTTCACCTGGATCGTCTGGGCGTTCCGCGAACTCATGGGATTGTTCGAACGCGGGCTGTACGCCGTCGATGAATGGTTCCGCTATCGCGAAGGGCAATCGCGAGAATCGCTAATTTTCAAGGTCATTTTCGGGCTGATTTGGTTCCCGATCGCGTACTTGTTCCGCTTCGCGTTCTACTTGCTCATCGAACCGCAAGTGAACCCGGTCAAGCATTTCCCCGTGGTCACGGTATCGCACAAAGTCATCTGGCCGATGGTTCCGCAGATCAGCGCATGGACCGGTATTTCGAAGTGGACTGTCGGTATGTTCGTCAATGGCGTGCCGGGAATTTTCGGGTTCATGGCATGGGAACTGATGGCGAACTGGAAGCTCTATCGCGCGAATCGTTCACCACATCTCGAGCCGCAAATGATCGGCCATCACGGCGAAACGATGCGGGGCCTCTTCCGCGTCGGCTTCCATTCCGGCACAGTGCCGAAACTCTATCGCAAGCTGCGCAAGTACCACGAAGCCGCAGCCCCCGACCGGCGTCGGCTCGCGCGCGAGCATCACGACTTGGAGCATTTGCAACATGCGATTGCGAACTTAATCGTGCGCGAAATCTTGCCTTTGTGGAATCAAAACTCGGAACTGCACGCGTGCGAAATCGCGGTCGCATCGGTGACACTCGGCTGTCAGTCGACCACAATCGCGCTGACTTCCGCAATGCGTGGCGATGCGTTGCAAATCGTTATCGCGATGAAAGACGAACAGATCGTAGGAAGCGTCTTAGAGCATGGTTGGGCTAAGTCACTTTCGGCCTCGGCGATGCAGTCGCTCGAAATCGGAATCCACGGCACGTTCGCATTTTGTGCGGTCGCGAAACCGGACGCACTCGATCGAGCGGGGTGGGTCGCGTACTGGTCGAATCTGCAGGGATGATTCGGTTCATCCCGGTTTTGTTTTTTATCCAAACGGGATTCCAGCGATTAGCCTTGAGTCGCGGCTTCCGCGCACCCAAGGAATTCTGGGCAGATGGGATAACGTGTTGCGTTTTGAGGGTTTTCCTTGCTTGCGCTGCGAGCTGGCACGATTCCGAAGCAGAAACAGCCAAATCGAAATCCGCACTAGCAAATTATCCCAACTGCGGATATTTCCCCCGTCGTTCGGCATTCTTTCGACGAGGGTTTCTGCGACGATGCGGCGAGGTTTGTTACTGCTGTTTGCCTGCGTCGCGATGCTCCTCACGGGAAGTCGCGGTTGGGCGGATACATCGAAATTGCCGCAATACGACCTGAATTTAACGCTCGACACCGCGAAACACAAAGCCGACATTCGGCTGCTCGTCACCTGGACGAACACGCACGCGCGACCGACGAAGGAACTCGTTTTCAACTTCTATCCGCACTACCGGATACCAAAGGGCGACCTGCTCCACCTCGCGAAAACACTCGAATTATTACGGCTGAATCCCTCAGACGGAATCGATCTTCACGGCCGTCATGGCACGCTCGACCGCGTCTCGCATGTGGCATCGAATGGCAAAACGTTGCCCGCTTCGACGCTGCTCTCGTTTCGTTTTGCCAACGACAACCCGACGGCGATTATCGTCGATCTTCCAGTGGAAGTCGGGCCGGGCGAATCGGTCACGGTCGATGTCGAAGCGACGATCCGGTTGCCGAACAAACAAGGCCGTTGGGGCCATTGGGAAGGCGTCAGCTTCCTGACGAATGCCCTGCCGGTCGTGGCCTTTTACGACGAAGTCGGCTGGCACGCGGTGCCGTTCATTCCGTGGCATCAACCGTGGTGGAACGAGGCGGGGCATTTCAAAGCGAACATTCGGCTGCCGACCGAGCAAAAACTCGCGTGTTCCGCAGCGATTCTAAGTGAAATTCCACTCGCGAATAACTGGAAACAGATCACGACGGAGCCGTTTATCGGGCGAGATTTTGCGATCCTGGCGAGTGCCGATTACGTCGAACATACTCGCACGGTGCCGTTGCCGAACGGACAGGAAATCACGCTGAAGTGCCTCGCGTTTCCGAAGCACGACTTCTATGCGAAGGAAATTTTACGAATCGCATCGGAGGCGATACCGGTGTACGTGAAGTGGTTCGGCGCGGTGCCGAACAAGCAAATCACCTACGCAGAATCGTTTTTCGGCTGGAACGGCAACGAGTGCGCGGGCCTCGTCATGATCGACGAGCGCGTGTTCGGGATGCCGCATTTGGCCACGGGATACGTTGAATATCTCGTCTCGCACGAGACGTGCCATCAGTGGTGGTACAACCTCATCGGCACG
>JANXNT010001315.1 GCA_025353985.1 Limnoglobus sp. | reverse complement strand
AGCGAGGGAGTCGTGGCGAGACGCAGAACGTGCATTTCGGGCGAACGACCCGCAATCACCGTCAACCACAATTTCACGTCTTGCTCAGGAATGCTTCGATCTTGGCGATCGCTTCCTGCGTGGCGTCTTCTAGGAGGTAGTGGCTGCAATCGGGCCAGGTGTGCGTTTCGGCGTGCGGGAAGTGGCGTTGCCAGTCGGCGAGGAAGTGGCGGTCGAAGACGAAGTCGCGGAGGCCCCAGAGTAGCAACGTGGGGGTGGCGTGGAACTGCGGCAGCGCGGCTTCCACGCCCGCGACGATGTCGTAACCGGGGTCGGTTTTGCGTAGCGGGATCGTTTGCACGAACTTCAGCACCGCGATGCGGTTTGCGGGCGTGTCGTACGGTTTTAGGTACATTTCCCGCACTTCGGGCGACAGCGGTTTGCGCGTGACGCACCACTTCGCGGCGAGTTTGCAAAAGGCGTTTTGCTTCAAAATCAGCCATTCCCCGAGCCACGTGTTGCGCCCGAGCCAGAGTGACCACGGGAAGCGTTTCGACTTCGGCAACGGTCCGCAACCGGTGTTGATCGCCACGATGCGGCGGATGCGTTCCGGGTGCCGCGTGGCGTAACCCATGCCGATCATGCCGCCCCAATCGTGGACGATCAGCGTGATCGGCTCGGTGAGATTCAGTGAGTCGAGCAGCGCTTCGACGTCGTCGATTCGCGACTTCAGCGAGTAATCGTACTGCGAAAGCGGGGGTTTATCCGATAGGCCGCAACCGATGTGGTCGGGGACGATGCAGCGGTGCGTGCCGCGGAGTGCGAGGACGAGGTTGCGGTAGTAGAAGCTCCAGGTCGGGTTGCCGTGGAGCATGACGACGGGCGAACCTTGGCCTACATCGAGGAAGCGGAGGCGTATGCCGGAACGGTCGAAGGTGCGACCGTGGAACGGATAAAGTTCGGAGTGTTCCGGGTTCACCATTCCAGCCCGAGCATGAGGCAATTGAGTCCGCTACCGATGCCGAGCCAGCCGACGCGGTCGCCGGGTCGGAGGAACTCGCGTTCTTCGGCGACGGCAGCGGTGAGCGGCAGAGACACCGTGCCGATGTTACCGAGAAACGGGAACGTGCTAAAGTCTTTTTCGAGCGGGATGCCGAACGCGCCGAGGACGGCATCGCGGTGCCCGGCCCCCACTTGATGGCAAATGACTTTATCGAGCGACGCGGCGGGCCAGGAGAGCTTCGTCAGGAATGAAGTCCAGGTGCGGAAGCCGAGATCGACGCCGTACTTCAGCACTTCCCCCGCGTGCGTTTCCATGAATGGCACCATCACGTGCCGCATCCCGATGTCGATGCCTTTTTGCACGATCGCACCGGCATTCGCACCGAGGTACTTTCGCACGGCATCGGAAAGATCGTTATCGAGGAGCCGTTCGATCGGGGCGGGGAACATCGACTCGAGGCCCCAACGGCAGAGTGCGTGATGCTGCGGCGCGTTCTTGGTGACGCCGCCGATGAGCTTGCGTCGTTTCGTATCGGAGATATTTGCCGACGTGACCAGTACGGCCACGGCACCCGAACCACCCGTGAGCGTCGCCACCGACGACCGATAGAGATCGATCGACTTCGTGTTGATCATCCGCTCGATGACGTTCTCGTTAATCTCGCGGGCCGTCTCGCAGGAAACCACGAGGCCCGCATCGGCTTGACCGAGTTCGATGCGGTTCGCGACTTCGACGACGCCGTTCAACACGCCGAGGCAGGCATTGCTAATGTCGAACACCGCGCCATCGGGGCTGATGCCGAGGTTCGCGGCGACGGCGCAAGCGGTCGCTGGCTCAAAGCCTTCGCGACAGACGCCCGCATAGATGAGGACGTCGATATCTTTCGCGGAGAAGTTCGCCTTCGCGAGCGCCTTGCGGGCGGCGGCAGAGGCGCTCTCCGATAGCGAGTGTTTCTTTTCCCACCAGCGCCGCTCGCTGATCCCCGTTAGCAGCTCGAGCTGCCCCACGGGAAGTTTATGCGCATCGTAAAACGGCTTGAGGCGCGCTTCGAGGTCTGCGGTGGAAATGACGACGGGCGGAAGCTCGTAGCCGATCGACTCGATGTGAACGCGGGAATAACGCATAGTTTCGTTCGAGTCGTTGGCTTAGCACAGGATGGCACAGCACGGCCACAATCTCCCAGTCACTCTAGTGTGAAACCGGTCATCTGGTAGATGATACGCCCGTCGACGATCAAGAATCCGTTTGCGGTCAGAGATTTCGCAACAGTATCTTCATCGACAATTTCGAGCAAGACCGTCACTTCGCGATCCGTCGGGACGACTTGCCCGCGATAAGTCCATTCGTGCGAACGGTTTCGGGCAACGGTCTGCCAGCCGTTTTGCGGGGCGGTGCCCCACTTTTTCCACGCCACGAATTTGAACAACTGCAAGAACGACTCCAAACCGAGCGAACCGGGCCAGACGGGATCTTGGTAAAAGTGCGCCTGGAAGAACCAGAACGAGGCATCGACCGCGATGCGACCGCGGATCAACCCGAGCCGCTTCGCACCGCCGTCTGGCTCGTAACCGTCGATCGTGTCGACCATCCGCAGCATCGGTCCGGGGAACGGCGCATCGTGTGACAACTTCGTTACCATCGCACCTTCCCGCAATACCGGTAGCTTCGCGTTCGGCATCCCGACTTGGTTCACGAGTGCGGCTTTCCCGAAGAAACCGAAGTACGTCGTGCCTTCGTAAATCTTGCGTTCGCCCTGCCGCACGCACAGGTCGTA
Organism: Limnoglobus sp.; assembly: GCA_025353985.1. Taxonomy (GTDB): domain Bacteria; phylum Planctomycetota; class Planctomycetia; order Gemmatales; family Gemmataceae; genus Limnoglobus. The sequence goes on along the minus strand of JANXNT010001315.1, from coordinate 3,171 downwards.
GTGCTGGATAATCATGCCGCCCGACGACGACACTTTGGACATCGTCACGGTCGTCGTCAGTAGCCCCGCGTCCGGGCCGACGGCTTCGAGTTGCACCGCTTTGCCACCGAGGTTGCGGAACGACATATCGCTCGGCGAAGTGAGTGCGGAGCCGCAGTATGCGGCCAGCCAGCCGCACGGTTGCAACGCGATTTCCAGCAAGATGCTGAACGGCATTCGCGGGCAGCGGTTCGCCTCGAAGTACCACGCATCGGGTGGCACGCGATATTCGGCAACGCACGACGCACCCGCCTTCAGCACGAACGGCTCGCCGGTGACTTCGGTAATGCCATCGATGAACTGGTACGGCGGGCCGGGCAGGCGGGCGATCATCCGTTCGCGGTCGAAGATGCGGTACGGTTCGCCGAACGCCTCGGACGGGTTGCCGTTTGAGTACGCCATAATCGACGCCTTGTCGTAGCGGTACGGCCGCTTTTGCGACCAGATCGCTTCGAGGCGTTCGCGCGTCAGCCCCGTCATCCTCAACGACAGGTTCGTGATCTCGACGATCGGTTTGCCGTCGGCGTACATCAGGGCATCGCCGATGGCGAACGGTTCCGGCCCGTAGCCGAGTTCCTTGATGCTCACTTCGTAGGTCACGGTGTGCGTACTCGCGAGAACTTGCCCGCGGCACTTCAGGCGGCTCTTCACTTCGGGCACCGGCTGGCAGACGACTTCGCCTTCCTCGCCGATCCAGCCGATCCGCATGAGCAACACGCGCAGTGTGTGCAAGCAGCATTCGTACATCAACGTGCCGGGCATCACTTTGTCGTCGATGAAGTGGCATTCGATGAACCACTCCTTCGGGCGAATGTCGTACTCGGCGCGCACGAAACCGAGGCCGAAGCGACCGCCGTTCGGGTCGACGACTGGCACGCGATCGACCAACCGCAACATGCCGCCGGGGAGTTTCATCGGGGCACGCAAGTTCAATTTGGCGAAGTCCGGGCCGAACGCGGTGGCGATGTTGCCGCGGCGCAGTGCCTCGACTTCCGCCTCGCCGAGCGCGATTGGCGGAAGCGAAACCCAGTGGGTCCAGTCGGGTGGGCGTTTGCCGGGCGCGGGTTGTTGGTCGAGTTTCGTGTGAACGATGCCGACGCCCGCCGCGAGTGCCTCGGCCGTGAAGAACCCGGCGATGCCGTTCTGCATACTCAGGAGAGGTTGGCCGTCGATACTTCCTTCGAAGTGGAAGCGGAACAGCCACGCCCCGGCTTGGTGGAAAAATTCGTCGATGAAGATGTCGTACTCGATCCGCTCGCCGACTTTCGGCAGCCCGCGATGGAACGTCACCACGGCATCGAGCAAGCGATACACGGCCAAGCCGCGCGTCTGGAAATCAATGCCAAGGAAGCCCGATAGGAGCAAGTCCGCCTGCCCGCTTTCGACCGTGACGCTCGTCGGGCAACGGTTGGTATCGAGGTACCACCGGTCGGCACGAACGGCGTGATCCGTGACGATGCGGCCCGATGTCATCGACTTCGCTTCCCCCTCGATTTTCAGCACGCGATCGACGAGCATCAGCGGGCCAGCGGGTAAGCGCACGCGGGTCGGGAATGTGTCAATTTCCGCGAACGACGCACCGAGTACGTCGGCGATTTTGCCGTTGGCGTACGTCGTGCAATCGTCGAAACTCAAGGCACGCGGCACTTCGCTGCGCACACGAATGGCGCGCGGCTGGCGGTGCTGCATTCGCTCGAGTATTTGCGTTTGCAATTGCAGTGTGGCGATGGCAGTTTGCGTGAAGCCATCGCTGACGTGCAGATACTTCGCGTGTGCCTCGGCAGCCATCGCCGACGTGCGACCGGCGGCGGTCACGAACGCGGCGAGATCGATCCGCGACGGCACCACGACCGGTGGCAACATTGGCGGCGGGGGCGTTTGCGTCAGCGGGGCCACGATTTCCGGGGCGACGATTTCCGGGGCGACGATTTCGGGCACGAACACCGATGGTTCCGGTTCGCAATAGGGCACCGGCGCACCGGTGCGGACGATGAGGTTCCGCGACAGGCGGCTCGCGGTTGTCGGCGTGTGGCCGACGCACATCGTGTCCATTCCGTACAGTTTGCCGAGGCTGATTGGCACCCGTTCGGCGATCAGTTCTGCGAACAATTTCAGCACGCCCGTTACCGCATTTTGCCCCGCGAAACAGACGGCGCGAGCAGCGTGCGGGCGTTCGCCGAGGATCGCACGGATCGTCCGCGTACACGACTTCCCCGGCCCAACTTCGACGAACGCACGGATGCCATCGCGGTAGGCGCTCTCGACGACGGCCGGGAAATCGATCGTGTGCAACAACCCGGCGGTGATCGAGTCGGCGGCGGCGGCTTCGGTCACTTTGTACTCGCGGCCCCATGCCCCGCTATACACCCGCAACCCGCTCGGTGCCGTCACCGGCAAACGGTGGAGTTCGCGGTACGCGGCCTCGACGGGGCGGCCCGCTTCGCAGTGCGCGAGCGTCACGCCATCGAGCAACAGGAACCGCTGGCCGAGCGCGGCCACGAGCGTTTCCACATCCGCTTTCACCCCGCCGATGACGCATTCGTTCGGCGCAGTCACGATCAACAAGTAGGCGTGCAAGTCGGGCCGCAAGTGCAAACGCACATCGTCCGGCGCGACCATCACGACGCCGGTAACCCAGTCGAGCGGCGTCGTTTCTGGCGTACCGAACTGCGCGCGTGCGGCGTTAAACGGCGGCCCGAGATCGGTGCCGAACAGCGACGATTCTTGAATCCGGCGATACATTTCGTCGCGACTCGTCCAGAGTCGCATCCCGAACAACCCCGCCGATTCGCCGAGGCTCTGCCCGATCATCGCATCGGCTTTGAGGCCCAAACTCGCGAGCAAATCGGTGGTGAGGGTGCCGAGTGTCACTTGGCCGAACAGGAACTCGCGTGCGGTCGTGTCCGGTGGAATCGCACTTTCCCAGAAGCGATTCGGCGCGTATTGCGAACGCAGTAGCGCATTCTCCGATTGCTGCCGTCGCAAGATTCCGGGCCACTCGGTGCCGAAGTCGCGGCCCATTCCGGCGAACGGATTTCCCGAGCCGGGGAACACGAACGCGACTTTGCCGTTCCGCCCGATCGGGTACGGGTCGAAGAACACGCGGTCGCGAATCGCGGGTCGCAAGTCGCC
>JANXNT010001304.1 GCA_025353985.1 Limnoglobus sp. | reverse complement strand
GAAAAGCTCGGTGGGATCGCCGCCACCACGCCATTCGCCGAGCGTTAGGTTCGATGGCCGTACGGCTACGCCCCAGACATCGTAAAGGTAGTGAGTTTCCCGGCCATAATCGCGATGGCACGCCGCACACCCTGCCACCTGAAACGCACCGTGCCCTCGCCGTACGCGTTCGTCTTGCGTTAAATCCGCTGGCACTTCGGGCACAACGATTTTGGAACGATCCGCCGCAACCCATTCCGCCAGCCAGTGTTTCGCTCGCTTCGCAGCGAGTTCGGTAATCGTGCCATCGAGACCATCTTCGCTCATTACCGCAGTTAGGACATCGAATTCGACTTGTCCGCGCAAACTGAGGAAGATCGTGTAACTGACGAGGGCTTCGAGATCGCCTTCGGGGAGCAAGCCGTACGGCGGCATTGCATTCCCCGCGATGCCGACCCGCAGCACGCGGAGCAGGTCCGCACGGCTCGGTCGGCCAATGCCCCCGGGTGTGGAGACATACTTCGCTCTGCCCAAACGGAAATCGCGCGGGTGCGGGTACACCCACATTCCCGTGGGGCCGCGACCGTTGCCACTTGTGCCGTGGCACTGCACGCATTTGTCTTTGTAAAGGCGACTCCCGAGCGCAAGCCGTTCGGCATTCAATCCGAGCGCTTCGCCGCCGTCTACTCTCGGCGAAGCAGGTGTGCCAAAGAGCGATTCATCGAGTTCGCGGCGTTCGCTGGCCGGCAGGGTGGTCGGATCGAGCGTTCGCCCGCCCAGGGAATCGATTTCGCGAATCGCATCGTCGAGTTTGCCATTGTCGTGAAGGCGAAGTGGCGGCACCGAAGGCAGGCTGACAACGAGGCGATCCGTACGTGGCGGAAACCGCATCGCGGGGTCATAGCCACCGGTTTCGGTGTCGCCACATCCGCCCACGAAAAACGCGAGCGACAAGCCGAGTAACCCGGCCACTCCCCCGCCCACCAATATCGTACGTCGTCGCATAAAATTACAGTTCGAGGAAATCCGAAACGGGCATACCACATGTTAGAAGGAACACGAGTTCCGGCATCGGCGATTCGCCATGCCGCCTACAAACGCGGTGTGAAAACCCCCGTATCCATACGATTGCTCGAAGTCAATAAGTTTACGTTTAATTGACGTAAGTCAGAATTCGCGACGTGCACGGACGTACTCAAAAGTGCGCGCAAATGACACAGAAGTGCGCGCAAATGACATAGAAAAGGCGCGCGCGGTCGATTTTCGGTCGCCTA
>JANXNT010001233.1 GCA_025353985.1 Limnoglobus sp. | reverse complement strand
GCCACGATTCCGCAAAAAGCCGAGACCGAAGCGAAGATCCGCGACGCCGTCAGCAAGGCCGAACTCGCCGGGAAGTTCACCTACGTCGACGTCAACAAACTCGGCCCGCTCGACCGGCAATTCCTCGTCGAACGCCAGCTGATTAGCCGCGAACTCGCCTCGGTTCTCGAAGGGCCGCGCGGCGTGTCGTTCGACGAAGCCGAATCGGTCAGCCTGATGGTAAACGAGGAAGATCACCTGCGATTGCAAGTGATGCGTAGCGGCCTCGCGCTCGATGAAGCATGGGCCGAGATCGACCGCGTCGACGACGCCATCGAAGCGCGGCTGACGTATGCGTTTCACGATCAATTCGGCTACCTCACCGCCTGCCCCACCAACGTCGGTACCGGAATGCGGGCGAGCGTGATGTTGCACCTGCCCGCGCTCGGCTTGACGAAGGAAATCGAAAAGCTGTTCCGCAGTTTGCAGAAGATCAACCTCGTCGTGCGCGGGCTGTACGGCGAAGGCAGCCGTGCCAGTGGCGACTTGTACCAGATCTCGAATCAGGTGACGCTCGGGAAATCCGAGGCGCGAGTGTTGCAGGAAATCCGCGAGGTGATCGCGCAGATTTTGCAGTACGAACGCCACGCCCGGCAGGTGCTTTTGAAGGAGCGCAAACAGGCCGAGCAAGACCGCATCGCTCGCGCCATCGGCACGATGGGTAGCGCCACGATGATTACCTCCGACGAGACGATGGAACTTCTCTCCGCCGTACGTCTCGGCATCAGTTTGCACCTGCTCGATGACGTCCCCGCAACCACCGTGAACCAACTGTTCATGCACATCCAATCCGCACACTTGCAGAAGCTAATGGGCACGCCGCTCGACGGCGAGGAACGCAACGCCGCACGGGCGAAGTACCTCCGCAGCAAACTCCGCGAACTCGGCGGCCCACCCCGTTCTGGGTGACGGGAATTGTTAGCCCGAAGCGCCAGCGAGGAAGTTGCGCGGTTTAGCCGCGCCGCGTAGGCTTTGCATAGCGAAGCGCGGGGCGGAAACTCTCGTAATCAACGTGCATAAACCGACATTACCGAGCCGATTCCCCGCAAGGGGTCGGGTGTGAACGATTTGGCATGTTTTCCTTGTATTCGTAGCGGAAGTCGTGAGACTTCTGACATAGCCCTCTCGCTCCGCGAGAGGATAGCGATGTGGGAAGAATCCCATCGCATAGTGCCAGATTGTTGCTATCCTCTCGCGGAGCGAGAGGGCTACATATCTCCGAAGAAAACCTCGAAATCCAAGCGAAATAATCCTTCACGGCGTTGCCCGCAAGGGGTCGGGTGTGAACGATTTGGCATGTTTTCCTTGTATTCGTAGCGGAAGTCGTGAGACTTCTGACGTAGCCCTCTCGCTCCGCGAGAGGATAGCAACAA
>JANXNT010001223.1 GCA_025353985.1 Limnoglobus sp. | reverse complement strand
GGCTCTTCCGGGAAGTGCGTACTTCCTGCTGGCCAAAATGAGGAACATGCCGTTTCTTGAAGGGTAACAACACCTACTTCAGGAGCACGGCATGTTCTCGCATTTACTTTATCGCGCGTTCGGGTTTCGCCAGTACCAATGTGTGCGAACGACGACCGAAGACGGCGTCATCCTGTTCCACCTCGAGCAAGATGCGAAGCACGACCGTTGCTCGCACTGCCAGTCGCCCGACGTCATTCGCCACGGGGCCGAAGAACGCACCATTCGCACCGTGCCAATCGGCAGTCAATCCGTTGCGTTCCGGTTACCCGTGCCTCGGCTCGGATGTCGCAATTGCGGCCGCGTCCGACAAGCGGCGATCGCCTTCGCCAAGCCCCACCGCCGCTTCTCGCACGCCTTCGAACGCTTTGCTCTCAAACTGTTATCGCACATGACGATCCAGGCCGTCGCCGACCATCTTCAGGTCGGCTGGGACAGCATCAAAGACCTGCTCAAACGCTACCTGAAAATTCACTTCGCCGAGCCCAAACTCAAGAAACTCAAACGTCTCGCCATCGATGAAATCTCCATCGGCCACGGCCATCACTACCTCACCGTCGTGCTCGATCTCCAGAGCGGAGCGGTCGTGTTCATCGGCAAGGGAAAAGGCGCAGACGCCTTGATTCCCTTCTGGAAACGCCTGAAAGCCTCGCACGCCAAGATCGAAGCGATCGCCACCGACATGTCGCCCGCCTACACCATGGCCATCCGCGAGAACCTGCCGAAGGCGCTGCACGTCTTCGACCACTTCCACATCGTCAAGCTCTTCAACGACCGGCTGTCCGACTTCCGTCGCGAACTCTTCCGCGAAGCCGAAGGACCGCTCGGCAAGAAAATCCTGAAAGGCACCCGCTGGCTGATCCTCAAGAACCCCGAAAACCTCGACGAGACGAAGGGCGAACGCGCCCGTCTCGAGGAGGCGTTGCGCATCAACCAACCGCTGGCGACTGCGTACTACATGAAGGAAGAATTCCGGCACTTCTGGAACCAAGAAAACGTCGAGGCCGCGACGCGGTTTTTGGACGACTGGTGTCTCCGCGCCGAGGCGTCGACATTGTCCGTGTTGAAGAAGATGGCGAGCACCTTTCGGATGCACCGCACCGGCCTGTTGAACTACCACCGCTGCTCCATCTCGACCGGCCCGCTTGAGGGTCTGAACAACAAGATCAAGACGCTCCAAAGGCAAGCCTACGGCTACCGCGACCAGGAGTTTTTCGAGTTACGCATCTACGCAATCCACAAAGCCGAGTACGCACTTGTCGGATGAGCCTTAATAGTCTGCGCGTTGAAAGATGCCGCGACGATCGCGGATTGCCTGTTTGAGTGCCGCCTTCTTGTCTGGCACCTTAAACTTTTTGATTTTCTCCGCGATGCCGACTGTGGTTGCCAATGTCTGTAACCCTGCGCCTTTGAGTTGATCGACGAGCAACAACTCGGCTTCAATCGTTTCGTCGGTGAGGTTCGGGTTGAGAATTCCTTCATACAGAGTCGACAATCGCGTGAGGATTTCCGCATCGCTCGGCTTGGTGATTTTCGCGGCTTTGGGCGCGGTCGCGCGTTTCGGCTTCGTTGCGATTACCGTTACTTTTCCCGTCTTGTCGAACTCGTACGCACGCACGAGAAAGCTGGCGAATGCGCCCACCGTTTGTTCGCGAAACGGTTCGAGAGCCGTCGCGACGGCGAGGAATTCATCGACGAGTTTACTCGCGGCCCCAGCACTCCGGATCAGTGCCGATAATTCACGAAAGTGCTGCTGCATTACGACGACATTCATTCGGCAACTCCCGTTCGATTTCTGTGGCTAACGCTTCGAAAATCTTCGCCAATTTACTCTTGTCCGGTGGCGGTTTGAAGAACGATTCGTTCTCGCGAATCTCGCGATTCAGCTGCGGAATCATCGTGGCAAATCGCTTGACATCTTGCCCATAGGCATCGCGACACCACACGCCTAACTGCGCCCATTCTTCGCTCTCGGCGGCGGTGAAATCGTCGCGATACGTCCGGTTCGCCACGAGGCCGAGTACTTTCAATTGCGGGTTGATATGCCGGCGAAATCGCTCGTCGCTCAAGAATCGTTTCAGCAAAACCGGCACACGCTTCGTCGCACGGCTACCGAGATTTACGGGCGTGAGCAAATAGTCACTCGCGGCGAGTGCATTGATACACGAAATATTGACGAGCGGCGGACAATCGAGCAATACGATATCGTACTGTTGATATAAGCCCAACATATGTAGCGCTTTGCGAAGTAGAAATCGATTGTCGCGTTCGCCGTGCCGCAACAACCAACTGAGTGTTAGCGAAAGTTCCGCATACGCCAAGTCGTCGCTGGCGGGTACTAAACTGACCGCGCCACCACTTTCGGGGAACTCGAATATCGTCTGTGCATAGTCACGTAGTTTTTCAGTTTTATCGCCAGAAGCCTTCGTCATGAAGTGATGGATCAATCGTTTATCGGCGGCTAACAGCGATTGTTTGTCGTACGGGATCATCATCTGCGTGAGCGAACCTTGCAGGTCCAAATCAATCATCAACACACGGTAGCCGCGGCGTGCGAGTGCGGTGCCGAGGTGGGCAGTGATCGTCGTTTTGCCGACGCCGCCTTTGAGGTTCAGCACCGAGATAATCGCCCGTTTACGCAAGTCCAGCGGGCGAAATTTCGGCACGGCTTGTAACGCTTTCGCGGCCCACAAGTTGCCTTGCAACTTCAGCGCCTTCTGTACGCGGCGGGCGGAGCGATCAAGTTCCAATTGCCTGGTTTCCAAGTCGATTTGCAACTCAGCCAGGGATTGATCGGTCGCACCGACACGCTCGGAGAGTACGCCCGTGGTTGCGCGTTCGCTGAAAAACAGCGACTTCAAATGTTCGTATCGCGGCTTGATCCGGTGATACGCCTGATAGTACGGCATCAGCTTGCGTTGGACTTCGCTTGCCGCCACCAGTTGCTCGTCGTTCGCGATAACTTCGGCGGCCTTCTCTTCTGTGTCCTTGCGAAGTTGTTGATTCGCTGATTTCTCGTGTGCCAACGACGACTGCACTTCCTTCAAATGGTTCTCGAGGGACGCCTTGTCTCGCTTTAACCCGAGGATGCGTTCTTTGGAGAACCGACTGGCGAGCCACCACGTGATGGTAAGAAGTGGCGTGACGATCGAGAAACCCGCCACGACGGACTTGAAAGTTGGTGAGTTCACAAAATCGCTAATTTCCGTCCACATGTCTGAGCCTACCTCGTGTCGTTCCGGAGATCTCGCTCGATGCATCGCTATTAATATATAAATTACGCAGATGTGATGCGGCGATTCTACTTTTGAGAGACACATGACGGTCGTGTATTTATTTGCGGCAGCGCGGGACATTGCGGGTGCAGATCGCGTGGAACTGGCGTTGCCTGCGAACGCGACCGTCGCCGATGTCCGCGCGGGGTTGAACGCGGCGATTCCCGCGCTCGCATCGTTGTTGGCACGCAGCGCGATCGCCGTAAACTGCGACATCGCCGACGACAATCGCACGATCTCGCTCGGCGACGAAATCGCCGTCATCCCGCCGGTCAGTGGTGGTTAATCGGATGTCTTTGCGCTAGATGGTACTACTTTCTTGCAACTCTCTCATGAATTTCGTTGCTCGCGATAATTTCCGGCCTGTCTGCGTTCCATCGGATTTCATGCTAGCTATACAGGAGATTCCCGTTGATCGTTGCTGCTTTGAGATTCGCCCCACATGAACGCGGATGATGGCTTAACACCGGTCGGTCTTGCCTTGGAACCGGCGCTGTGCTGCCTGTGCGCGGTTGAAGATGTCGACCCGATTGCAGTGGGCGAAGACTTCGAGTATCGCACGGGGCCGGATTCGTTTTTGGCCGTCCGTTGCCGACGCTGCCAGATGGTGTATTTGAACCCGCGGCCCGCACTTTCGGCGATGGGGCGTATCTACCCAAACAGTTATCACGCCTTCCAGTTCGATGCGGCGGAGTTTGGCCTCGTCTACCGTATTCGTCGCCGCCTCGAAGCGCGGCGATTGCTGAAATGGTGTCGCGGCCTGCCTGCGAATGCACGCATTCTCGACGTCGGTTGCGGCGACGGTTTTCACCTCAGCCTCTTGCGCGATTACGGTTCCAAATACTGGACGCTCGACGGTATCGATGCGGACGAACGCGCGATTCGTGCGGGCCATGCACGAGGTTTGGACGTTCGCCAGGGCACGCTTGATACCCTCGATATCCCACGTGAAACCTACGATCTCGTGCTGCTCATCATGACGATCGAGCACGTGCCCGATCCGAAGGCGTTGATCGTTGCGATCCGCAATTGCCTGAAGCCGGGCGGTCGCGTGATTGTGGTTACGGACAATGCCGCATCGCCGGATGCGTGGCTGTTCCGGGGGCGTCACTGGGGCGGGTATCACTTCCCGCGGCACCTGTATTTGTTCAGTTCGCAGAACCTCACGGGCCTGGCGCGGGTGGCCGGTTTGACCCCCGTTCGCGTTCGATCTGCGATGAGTCCGGTGAACTGGGTGTACTCAATTCGCAATCTGCTCGACGATTGGGGCTTCCCCAAGTGGTGCGTGAATCGCTTCAGTTTGAAGGGCATCGTTGCGCTAGCGACATTCACCGTGTGGGATGGATTTTTGAATCTGTTGGGGTACGGCGACATCCTTCAAGCGGTGTTTGAGCGACCCGTAGAAACGCAGGTGCAGCCATGAGTGCCACCGCGCCGATCGTCATTATTGGGGCGGGGCTTGCGGGCCTGACGGCGGCCACGTACCTCCAGCGCCACGGGCGGAACGTGCGCATTTTCGAGGCGGGCAAAGCCGTTGCCGGCCTGGCGCGTAGCTTCCAAGATGCGGACGGTTTCACGTACGATTTCGGTGCGCATTTCATCACGAATCGCCTCGCCGCCGCCGTGGGTGTCTCGGCGATTTGCCGGCATATGCCTCGTTACGGCGAAAGCGTCTGGCAGAACGGCCGCAGCAGTTCGTACCCGTTTGGCCTGATGCGTCAACCGCGTTTCGTGGCGAGTGCGTTCGCCAAAAAAGTGACGAGCCCGTTCCGCGGCAAACCCCGCAACGCCGCCGAATGGTACGAAAACGCCTACGGAAACAAGCTGGCCCGCGAAATCGCCATCCCGATTACCGAGGCGTGGTCGGGTGCGCCGGCGGCCGAACTCG
>JANXNT010001208.1 GCA_025353985.1 Limnoglobus sp. | reverse complement strand
GGAACGACGTCTTCGCGGCGATGCTTCGAGTAGGCGGCGGCCACAGTCACCGTAGGCGGGTCGCCATTGATGTCGAACGATGCCCGCGTGAGCGATGCCAGTTCCGATGCTCGTATTCCCGTTGCCGCAGCGGTGAAGTAGAGCGCGGCCCGATCCGGCCCCGCCATCTTGCGGAATGGCTTCCCCATCGTTGCGGCCCCGATGAGCCGGGAGAATTCCTCATTCGTCAGCGGGCGGCGTTCGTGTCGAACATCGACTTCGTTGTTGATCTTCGCCAGAAACCGGAACGGGTTGTCTAGCACGCGGCGAGTTTTGACGGCCCACGAACCGAATGCCTTCAACGACGTGGCGTAGTGGTTGAATGTCCGCGCACCGATGCCACCCTTGTTCCGTGCCTTCCCGCGTTGCGATGTCAGCCAACCCGAGGCCGATTCCGCGTTCAGGTCCGACAGTCGCAGGAACCCGCACGAAGCGAAGACTTTCTCGCAACGGCGCGTCGCTTGTGCGGCTTGCTGGGGCGTGTTGCCGAGTTCAGCATGATGCCGACGGTAGGCTTCGATGTGTTCGGCCAGCGGGCGGATGCGATGCTCGGAATAGTCGTCGATTAAACCGGCCTTCCGCTTTTCGACTTTCTTCAGCAGGTCGTTGAGCATGATTTCGGATGCGGCCCGATCCGACGACAACGACACTTCGCAGAACTTGCCGTTGGCATCTTCGTAGCGGCCAACCCAACAGTCGGAACGCACCCGGCAACGGGTTCCCTCTTCGTTGAGCAACGCCACTACGGGCTTACCATCGCGGCCCTTGTATCGGGCGGCGGGCTTGCCCTTGTGCGTGATGCGTACGGCATCGTTTGGAATAGGGCGGGTGTAATACTTGCGACGAAGGGCAGCCACGTTGATGGCCTTTCTGGGAAGTGGCCTAATCGGCACTGCGCTACTTGGTTCGCGGGTACCGGGTTCGTGCCATAAGGCGGTTGAATTATACCCGACGGCAAGCGGCACGTCAGGTACGTTTGAGAACGAACGGGGTTAATCGGGTAGCATTTGCGATTTCCAATCCATCGACCCGAACGAAGGTTGCGAACTTCGCACGGTTGCAACATGGGCGGAAACATCCCCCGGTTGCCCCGTACCCCCCGTTTGTCGCTTCGCTTCGGATGCAGGTTGGGCGGAAACATCCCCCGGATGTCCCGTATCCCCCGTTTGGGGCTTTGCCTT
>JANXNT010000940.1 GCA_025353985.1 Limnoglobus sp. | reverse complement strand
GCTGGCAGCCCGAGTTTCTCGAAGGTCGGGATCGTTGTATTCACACGCCGGGCGACCATCGCGAGTTTGCCGCGTTGCTTGAGAATGTTGACGCGGAAGCGGCATTCGTCGTTACCGACGACGTGGGCGAAGTCGGCCCCGCCGTGTTCGTCCATCTGCTTGCGGGCCTTGTCGTTCATGATCGCCGCGAATAATTTTTCGCACATATCCTGCGATAGCACGGGCGTATTCATCTTCTGGATGATGCCGCGTAACCGCATCATCCCCGGCATCCCCGCCTTCAGGTGAAGGTCCGATCCTTCGTGCAGCATGACGGTGCGGTAAAGCTGATTGATCTTCGGTTCGCCGGGGATTTCCTCAGCCAGTTTCAACCCGCCCGATTCGTTGATGTAGTACGGACCGGTTGCGGCGGTACCGTCCTTAATGCCCGATGGCGGCGCGGTTGATGGGCCAGCCGGTTTCGGTGGTGCTACCGCAGCAGTCTTGGGGATGGCAGCGGGTGCGGCGGCGGCAGGTGCGGGACGTGCCGTTGCGACACGTGGGGGATTTTCGGCCATGAGTCATCGCCTCGGAAGGGGGATGTACGAAGGTTATGAAACCGAACTATGTGAGTATACCCGCGATCCGCACCGCCACACCGTGTGCGGCCAGGTATTCTTTCGTTGCGGGGATCGAGTATTCGTCGTAATGGAAGATACTTGCGGCCAGTGCGGCATCCGCACCGGCTTCAAACGCGAGCCGCAAATGCTCGGGGCAACCCGCGCCGCCACTCGCCACCACCGGCACGTTCACTGCCGCCGATACCGCACGCAACATCGGGATGTCGTAGCCGTTTTTCGTGCCGTCTGCGTCCATCGATGTCAGCACGATCTCGCCCGCACCCAATCGCTCGACTTCCTTCGCCCATTCGACCGCTTGTATCCCCGTTGGTACGCGACCACCGTTGACGAAGACTTCCCAAAACTCTTCGCCGTCCTTCATCACCCGTCGCGGATCAATGTTGACGACAGTGGCACAACGGCCGAATTTACGCGAAATTTCGGTAATGAGTGCCGGGTTCTTCACCGCCGCCGAGTTGATACTCACCTTCTCCGCACCGGCTTGAATCAGTTGCGTGGCGTCGTCGATCGTGCGGATGCCGCCGCCCACGGTGAATGGCATAAACAACTGCTCCGCCACGCGGCGAACCATATCGAGCAGGATTGCACGCCCTTCGTGGCTCGCGGAGATGTCGAGGAACACGAGTTCGTCCGCCCCTTGGCTCTCGTAACGCCGTGCCACTTCGATGGGATCGCCCGCATCGCGTAGGCCAACGAAGTGGATACCCTTCACGACCCGCCCACGGTCCACGTCGAGGCAGGGGATAATGCGTTTGGTTAGCATGGGTTTATAGCTATAGCGAATCGACGTAAGTCACAATTGCGGAGACGCAAAAACCGGTTTTTCGGGTGTTTTTTCGTCTGAAAATGCCATTTTTTGATCGTCTTTCGCTGATTTGTTCCGGGCGATTTTGCCGTATCTCTAACTCGCATCGCGGGTTATGTCGAGTGCCATCGATTCCACACACGCCGCAAGTACCGACCTTTTCGCGTCACTATGCGCCTTTTCTATGTCATTGCGCGCTCTTTCTATGTCACGGCGCGCCTTTTCTATGTC
>JANXNT010001146.1 GCA_025353985.1 Limnoglobus sp. | reverse complement strand
AGGCGAACTCCCGGCGAACGGGTGGACGATTGGGGAATTGTGTAGAATCTGTGAGGAAGTCGGCTTCTATCGAGGCCGTAACGTATGCTACACTTGAAAATGAGCGAGTTTTCACCAGGGGACGAGTTATGAGTCGGGTGGTTTCCATGCGTTCGGCATTCGTCATTGCGTTGCTCGCCCTTATGGGGTGCGGTGGCAGTGGGCGGTATGAAGTTTCCGGAACCGTGACGTTGAAGGGCAAGCCGCTGGAGAGCGGGCAGATTCGCTTCGACCCGATCCCAGGGGGGACGGCTTCCGCGGCCGCAACGATTACCAACGGGAAATACGTTGTTCCTGCCGCGATGGGTCTGCTGCCCGGCAAGTACAAGGTGTTTATCACGTCCATTGGCGGCGCGCCGGAGGCGAAAAATGTCGTCCCCGGGAGTGAGCCGGTGACCGAACCGAAAGACCTGATTCCTGAGAGATACAATCAGAAATCGACGCTGACTTGCGACGTGATTGCCGGTAAAAACACCCACGATTTCCCGCTCGATTGACCGAATTCGGCGATATTCCGCCGTCCGCAGGCGGTGGTACGTACTTCTCCCTCTGTTCCTCACCTTTTTGTTACTGGAGTCGGTATGCGTCTTTCAGTCCGGCGGGGGTTCACGTTGATTGAACTCCTCGTGGTCATTGCGATTATCGCCATCTTGATCGGTCTGCTGCTTCCCGCAGTGCAAAAGGTCCGCGAAGCTGCTTCGCGGATGAAGTGCAGTAACAACCTGAAGCAGGTTGCCCTCGGGATGCACAACTATCACGACGCCAACCTGGAGTTTATGCCCGGAGACGCCGCGACCGGGAACTTCGGGACGTGGCAGACGTACATTCTGCCGTACATCGAGCAGGACAACCTGTTCCGCCTGTACGTCAACCTCGGCAACACGAACTTGTCGCCAACTAACTACAGCTATTCGCAGAACGTGAACCTGCAGGTGACGAGTGCCCGCATTTCGAGCTTGACGTGCCCCAGCGACACGCCCAACGCCCCGCGGACGGCGAGTTTCGGCGGCGTCGCCTACGCGATGACCAACCACAACTACGTGGCCAACTTCGGGAATACGTCCCGAGTGCGGACCGCCGAGTGGCCGGCGCAATCGGGCAACTTTTTCCGGGGTGCGCCGTTCAAGTTTGAGGCCTGGACGCCGGCGACGACGAGTCGCAAGACCGGCAGCACGATTCTGAGTATGACCGACGGTTCGAGTAATACCCTGATGGCCGCCGAGGTGATTCAAGGCCGCACGGCCGACTTGCGTGGCTTCACCTGGTGGGGACCGGGTGCGGGATTCAACTCCGCCTGGGCACCCAACTCGACCAACCCGGACCAGTACCAAACCGCTTCGGACTGCACGAACGAACCGCTGCAACTCTTGCCCTGTAGTGCGCCGAACTCGCCGAACGTCGTCGTCATCACGGCGCGGAGCCGGCACACCGGCGGCGTCAACGCGGCGATGGGCGACGGCTCGGTTCGGTTCTGGCAAAACAGCGTCGATCTGAACACCTGGCGCGCACTGGGCACGAGCCAGGGCGGTGAAGTCATCAACCTGCAGTAACGCCCGGCCGGGTGGCGATGGCCTTGCGGATCAATCCCACGACCTCCTCGCGTTCCACTCCCACGAGCGGCAGGCGAGGGGGTCGCGTCAGTTCGGTGCCGTACCCGCACTCGGCGCTCGCCAGCTTGATGTACTGCACGAGCTTCGGGTGCGTGTCGAGGTGCAGCAGCGGCGTGTACCACCGG
>JANXNT010001129.1 GCA_025353985.1 Limnoglobus sp. | reverse complement strand
GAAAAGTCGCTGCACGCCTATCATCGCTTCGCCAAAGATCAGCATTACATGATCAACAAGGAAAACAAGATCGTCATCATCGACGAAGGCACCGGTCGGCCAATGCCCGATCGCCATTGGCGCGACGGACTGCACCAAGCGGTCGAAGCGAAAGAGAACGTGACGATCACGATGGCCTCCGAACACGCGGCCCAGGTGACGTTCCAGAACTTCTATCGCATCTACAAAAAGCTCGCCGGAATGAGCGGTACGCTGATGCCGAACTTCTCCGAAATGCGTCGCGTCTATCGCCGTTGGGTCACGAGCATCCCAACGAATCGCCCCGTGAAACGTAGGCAGAGTTCGGACAACGTGTTCCCTACGGAAGGCGTAAAATTCGACGCGGTTGTGAAGCAGATTCAAGAGATGATCGCGTTGGGGCGGCCCGTGCTGATCGGCACGCGGACCGTCGATAAATCCGAACGGCTATCGAGTTTGCTATCGTTGGCGGGCGTCGATCACCGCGTGCTGAACGCACGGCAAGACGCGAACGAAGCCGAGATTATCGCGGACGCAGGGCAACTCGGCCGCGTGACCGTGGCCACGAACATGGCGGGTCGCGGCACCGACATCAAGCTCGGCGCGGGCGTGGCCGCAAACGGCGGCCTGCACGTCATCGGCACCGAACGCCACGAAGCCGAACGCATCGACCGCCAACTCGCAGGCCGCGCCGGACGACAAGGCGACCCCGGCAGCGCGCAGTTCTTTCTGGCTCTCGACGATCAGCTCCTCGAAGGTCTCGGCGTCGCGAAACAGCGTTCGCTCGAAGCCCTCGGCACTTCCGGTTCCAACCGGCCGTGGGCGATGTTCCGTGGCCTCTTTCGCAAGGCCCAGCGCCGCGTCGAAAAGAAACACTACAAGCAACGCCTCGACCTCATGAACTACGACAAGAACCGCCAAGAGATGATGCAAGACCTCGGTGCCGATCCGTACGTGGATTAGGCGATCGAGATTCGTTTAGCCGCGCCGCGAAGGTCATTCCGAGCCGATTCCCCGCAAGGGGTCGGGTGGAGCCGCCGGAGACTTCACCCGACCCCTTGCGGGGATCGGCTCGGTAAGATCGAATGTCTCGCGAATGTTTGGAGAGTTTCCGCCCCGCGCTACGCATAGCCTGCGCGTCGCGGCTAGTTTTCCCGACGGTGAATTTTGGGAAAATCGTGAATTTTCGAAGTGTGATCGCTTATCCCTCGTATAGCGTCTATACTCGCCGTAAGATGTTGGCGAGTGGATGTTCCGTAAGTACGGTTCAATTAGTCGGGTATGGAAGACTGCGTAAGATAGACTCTCGCTCGCCACTATGAAACGAAATTGCCGCTCGCTTGAAAACCACTGACGTACGACCCCTGGAATTGCATCCCATTTTGGTAGCCACGTTGCCATCGGGGCGGAATGCCCTTCCGACGACGCCGACTTCGGATCGACCCGTCGATTCGCAAGTGTGGGCGGTTGCGGCATCGTGTGCCCGCGAATGTCCCGAACGATTCTGGGTGTCCCACGACGCCGATGAGGCGATCGAGCATTTCCTACACACCGTCTACGCCCCGCTCATTACTAACGGCGAACGCATACTGATTGTCGCCGCCGACGAGGCGTGTGCCACTCGGCTCGTAGAACTTTGCGGCCCGAAAGCGATCCTGGCATTGGTGAACGATGCGGCACGCACTTCGCACGCGATTGTCGCCGCGGTTACGAATCGCCTGCGTACGGAAATCGCATCGCGGCACGCAACGATCGCCGAACGCCTCGCGAAATTCACGGCCGTGGCTCCGATATGGGATCGTATCGCGCAACTGTCCGAAGCCCATGCCGCAGCGAATGCCGACTGCCAGCGATGGATGGCGGAACGCGACGCGATTCCCGATGCCGTTCGTGCAGAAGCCTTGCAACCCGATTCGCCGCTCGGTATCGCCTGCCGGGAAGTCAACGCCGATAAGACCTCACGGCGTGCCAAAATCGAGAGCGAACTCCACGCATTGCACGAAGAGTGGAAGCCGATTGCGGCCCAACTGGAAGCGAAGAAGGCCGGCCGCGTGCTTTCGGGTTCGTTTTGGAAAGCGTTATTCTCCGGCGACTCCGCTGCACATGCCGCCGAACTCGAAGCGAAAATCCATGCCGCCGAACAGGCGCTCCGCGACATCGACAACGCGATCCCGAACCCAGCCGATTGTGCGCCAGTGGAAGCCGAGATTGCCAAACGGCTAAGCGTGTGCGATGCTGAACGATCCGCCGCAAACGAGCGACGCAACGCCATTGAGATCGAACGACAACACGCCACTGCCACAATCGCCGAACACGGCGTTCCCGATACACTCGAAACCTTTGCCGCCGAACATACCGAAGCGTATTCGGTTCATGCCCATTCCGAACGAACTGCTCACGATTTTGAAGCGGAGTTGGCCGCCGCCGTTCGACGCGAACTCCTCGAATATCGCATCGTCGTTGGCACGGCAAATGCAACGAATTTCAGCGATGACCCCGCCATTGTGGCGGGCGGATTCACCCGCCTCGCGATATGTGCGGCGGAAACTCTCCACGAAACCGATTACGCCCGACTTTCTGGCTTTGCCGCCAAGCAACTTCTGCTCGGCGACTTCACCCCTCGGCTGCCCGTCGATCACCAAACTATGCACGGTACTCACACGAACGGTTACACGAAATCTCACACCAACGGGAAAGCGGTTGCCCAGGCAACCGACTTCGCGATGGATCACTGGCGATCCGCCTATCAGCCGAGTTGGTTCCACGAAGCGGATCGGCTCGTCGTTCGCTTGGCCACGCCATCGCTGACTTCGTCGCCGCTGATTTGCGAACCGCTACTCGATAAGCCCGAAGTCGAAGTTCGCTTCGGCACCACGACGCAGGGCGAATACCTGCCCGTGGAAATCGCGTTCCCCGCCGCGTTCCCGCCCGCCGAAGCGAAAGCCCTGGCTGCCCGCGAACTCGGCGAAACGCGCCTGACGCCGAACGGCACCTGGCACTGGCACGAGAACGGTCGGCTCATCGCCTGCTGGCCGATGCCCGATAAAGCCACGGGGCCGTGGGTCGAACTCGAAGCGGGCGTCAGGGAATGGGTGATCGCGACCGACGGCTTGCCAACCACCGCCGCCGTCTCGTTCGACCCCGCCGCCGGTTGGAACCGCGATAAAGCCGAAGCCTATCTCGAACGCAACACCGCCCATCTGCGAACGATCCGCGCCATCGTGCTACCCACCGTGTCATCGATAGCAAACCCAGAACCCGCAATCATTGCGGGATAATAAAAAAATCGCGTCGCGACACAGGGTGTCTCGACGCGATGAGCGATTGACATTTTTCGTGGCTTACGAAGCCGCAGTCGGACTGATACGCGAACCGACGTAGCTGAAGGTTTGGCTCGTGCTCGTACCTAACGAGGTGATCGCAACGAGGCAGACGACGATGATGAGTGCCAACATGACGGCGTATTCGACGGCGGTCGGGCCGTCTTCTTTTTTCAAAAACGCAACGAGCGGACGCAGAAATCGATTCATACAACCTGAGGGGGTTAACTCGATGACTCGGGTGTCACCAGCCCCGACGTCATCGAAGACGGGGATGGGGTCTCCACTTTCGCGGCAACCCCATCCCCGTCGTCTCAAGTTTTAGCCAGACTCTGTGGCTTACGAAGCCGCAGGAGCCTTGATGTTGCTATTCACATAGCTGAACGTTTGGCTAGCGCTCGAACCGAGGGCGGTGATTGCAGCGATGCAGACGACGATAATCAGTGCGAGCATCACGGCGTACTCGACTGCGGTGGGGCCATCTTCCTTCTTGAGGAAATTGACCATCTTCTTTGCGATCAGATTCATCGGTGCTCTCCGTCAGTGTTGTTCGCAAGCCTCGTGGGTGACAGAGACAAGTCTCCGTCGTTTTTCGACCCCGTGCGTTGCTGACACAAGAACCTAGAGCACGATTACAACCGGTGCAAACCGCACAACCGATTTTTTCTGACTTCTTGATCGAGCCGTGTCGATCCAGACACATAGACCTAGAACAGCAGCATGGGCCGGGCGCGCTTTACCCAAACTGCCCGACCGGAAAATTCTCCATCTGGTGTCAGTTATGACGGATCTGCCGAATCGTAAGAGTTTGACAACAACCGCAGGCCCCAGCCGGGCACCCAACCGCGCGATGCTGCGGGCGGTCGGGTTCCAAGACGAGGACTTCGACAAGCCGATGGTCGGCGTCGCATCCTTGTACAGCGATATCACCCCGTGCAATAGCCACCTCGACCGCCTCGCCCGCAAAGCGATCGAAGGCATCCGTTCAGCGGGGGGCGTTCCGCAGATCTTCGGCGCGCCGACCGTCTCCGATGGCATCAGCATGGGCCACATGGGGATGCGCTATTCGCTCGTTTCCCGCGAAGTGATTGCCGACTGCCTCGAAACCGTCTCCGGTGCGATGAATCACGATGGCTTGCTCGCCATCGGCGGTTGCGACAAGAACATGCCCGGTTGCCTGATGGCACTCGCACGCCTGAACGTGCCAGGTATCTTCGTCTACGGCGGCAGCATCCTCCCCGGCAAAGGGCCGGACGGCGAAGATGTCGATATCGTGTCGATTTTCGAAGCCGTCGGAAAATTCCAAGCGGGCACGATCGACGAAAAGAAGTTGCACAAGATCGAGTGCGAATCGTGCCCGAGCGCCGGCTCGTGCGGCGGGATGTACACCGCCAACACGATGTCGAGCGCCATCGAGGCGATGGGCATGTCGTTGCCGTTCGATGCGAGTTACCCGGCGATCTCGGCTTCCAAAGAGCGCGAAGCATATCAGGCGGGCAAGGCACTGATCGGCCTCGTGAATGCGAACATCCGCCCGCGTGACATCATCACGCGGAAGTCGCTGGAGAACGCATACACGTTCGTGTTGGCGCTCGGTGGCAGTACGAACGCGGTGTTGCACCTCATGGCGATTGCCCGCGAAGCCGAGGTGAACTGGACGCTCGACGACTTCGACCGACTCGGGGCGAAGGTGCCGCACCTCGCGGACCTGAAGCCGGGCGGGAAGTACGTGATGTACGATTTGCACCAAGCGGGTGGCACGCCGACGGTGTTGAAGGCACTCCTGAACGCCGGGTTCTTGCACGGCGATTGCATCACGGTCACGGGCAAAACCCTCGCGGAGAACCTCAAAGACGTGCCGAGCGTTTATGCGAAGAAGCAGAAAGTGATTCTGCCAATCGACAAGCCGATGCACCCCACCGGGCACATCGTGATTTTGAAGGGCAACCTGTCGCCGGAGGGCAGCGTGGCGAAAGTCGCGGGGCTGAAGGAACGCGCTATCACCGGGCCAGCAAAGGTGTTCGACGGCGAAGAAGCCTGTTTCCAGGCGATTCAGGGGCAGAAGATCGTTGCGGGCGATGTCGTCGTCATTCGCGGCGAAGGCCCCGTCGGCGGGCCGGGCATGCGCGAGATGCTGAGCATCACCGGTGCATTGATGGGCCAGGGCCTCGGCGAGTCGGTCGGCCTCATCACCGATGGTCGCTTCAGCGGAGGCACGCACGGCCTCGTCGTCGGCCACGTCGCCCCCGAAGCCTGGACGGGCGGCCTCATCGCGTTCGTTCACGATGGCGATTCGATCACGATCGACGCCGACAAGAAGGTGCTGTCGCTAAACGTGCCCGAAGCCGAGATCGCGAAGCGAAAAGCCAACTGGACGAAGCCCGCACTCCGCGTCCAACGTGGCGTACTGGCGAAGTTCGCCAGGCTCGTCAGCAGCGCCTCCGAAGGAGCCGTCACGAGCTAACCCAGCCACAGATACGCCCAGGGTACGACGTAAACGATTTTAAGTAGCCCTCTCGCTCCGCGAGAGGATAGCCAAACCATCGTAACGCAAGCGATTCCTGCTTACCTCTCGCGGAGCGAGAGGCTACGTGTAAAGCGCAGCGGAACCCGTGGAGCTTCCTGCTTCCGAGGCCGCTATCTTTTGCAAACTCCTCCACGGGTTGCGCTCCACTCGTGGCTACATTCCGTCGCCCCATCCGGGGCGAAGAGGCGACTTCACGAAACGGAAGGGTTACGATATTCAATATGCTTTGGGCGAGCACGCTGACGATCTCAATCCTCCTTACGGCGACGCTTCTGGGCGGGTGGCGGTTCCTCGATCACTTCAAAACCCTCGTCATCGTCGATGACCTCGGCCTCCTCGTCGCTGTCACGATGCTCGGCGAGCGCTGCGATGAATTTTTCTGACACGTTCGTCAGCATAACCTTTTGTCCATCTACCGACTCAATCCAGATTGCTTGACCCATCATAATCATACCCACGAAAGTTCCGACAATCATGATGGCCAGTGAACCGATCATGACCATCGGAAACAGGTCGGAGTTCTGCTTGCTCATGATCGCGAGAAAGCCGAACATCAATACAAGAAACGCCAACATGCTGCCGAACATCACGACGAATGGCAACTTCCAATGATTGGTGTGGCGTTCGCAAATCGGCAACTTCGACGGGACTCTGACAATCTGATTTTTCATTGCAAAGTAGGCGACCAATCCGAGCACACCTGCCCCGATCAAACCAAAAAACGTGACGATGGCGCGCACTTTTGGTGGCCAAAACACCAGCGTTTTCTTCATTGGTTTGCGGACGGTTTTGCCGCATTTCATGCACAGCAGCGGCAACTCGCC
>JANXNT010001112.1 GCA_025353985.1 Limnoglobus sp. | reverse complement strand
CGTGCCATCGACTGCGCTGCTCCTGTGTATCGGTGTCGCAGGGCTGTTCGCGTACAAACGACGGGTGTCGATGTTCGCGTAGTGAATGCGGTTTACAGCATTTTTCGAATCGTTCCTCGCGAGCGGGTACAAGCACGGCTGACACCCACCGCTCGCCTTTTGTTTTCGCATTTCACGCTCGCTTTTGCGGATGGCGGATTGTACGCTGGTACGAATCCGACCTCTCCCCAAAAGGCATCTCCTATGCTGTCTCGTCGTTTGTTTCTCGGCTCCGCGGCCGTTGTGGCTGCGCCGCTCGTGCTGTCTCGTTCGGCGCGGGCCGCCGAAAATTCCAAGCTCAACCTCGGCTTCATCGGTGTCGGCACCATGGGGCGCGGGCACCTCGGCGGGTTCCTTGGCCGCAAGGATGTCGAAGTCGTGGCGGTCTGCGATGTCGTCAAGGATCGCCTCGATAATGCGGTCAAGACGGTCGAAGAGAAGTACGCCGACCGCAAGAAATCGGGCACCTGGACGGGCGTCAAAGCCTACTCGGACTTCCGCGAATTGCTCGATTTGAAGGGCCTCGATGCGGTGGTGATCGCCACGCCGGACCACTGGCACGCGATTCCCTGCGTGCTCGCCGCACGGGCGGGCAAACACATCTATTGCGAGAAACCGCTGACGCAGAACATCGCCGACGGTCGCTGGATCGTCAACGAAGTCAAGAAAGCGGGCGTCGTTTTCCAGACAGGCAGCCAGCAACGCAGCGAGTTCGGCAACCGCTTCCGCGCCGCCGTCGAGATGATCTGGAACGGCTGGATCGGCAACGTCAAAACCGTACGCATCGGCGTCGGTTCCCCCGCGAAAGCGTGCGATTTACCCACGCAAGAAGTGCCACCCGGTACCGACTGGGACTTCTGGCAAGGCCCCGCCCCCGAGCGTGGCTACAACGAAATCCTTTGCCCCAAAGGCGTGCATAAGCACTTCCCGAAGTGGCGCGATTATCGCGATTACGCCGGCGGACTGCTCGCCGATATGGGCGCACACCACTTCGACATCGCCCAGTGGGCGCTCAAGATGGATCGCTCCGGACCGGTCGAGATCGTACCGCCGACCGACCCGAAGAAAGAGTCGGGGTTGAAGTACATCTACGCGAACGGCACCGTGATGATCCACAACGAGTTCGAAGGCAAGGCGGGTGCGGACTGCCTGTTCGAAGGCACGGAAGGCACG
>JANXNT010001099.1 GCA_025353985.1 Limnoglobus sp. | reverse complement strand
AAAAACGACCAGCGGCGGGGGAGTACCTCTAAGCATCATGCCGTAACGAGACGTGCAATGCAACGGAAAAGTCGCTGCGATTCAAAATTCTGCCTCGCTCGGCACGAATCCGCTGCAAAATGTTGCCATTTGGCATGACTTGCGAGCGAATAACCGATAGCATCAGCGGAGTGGTTCTGAAAATGATCGTGTCCCGAAGTGAGGTCGTAGCAATGGGTAAAGGTAATAATTCGCAGGGCAAGGAAAAGAAGAAGCCAAAGAAGGACGCGAAGCCCGCGCCAATCAAGGCCGCCCCACCGCCGAAGAAATAACATCAGTGTTTCACCCTGGGTCGCGAAAGCGAACCCAGGGATGCGGGGCGAAACACCAAGTTCGTGAGGTGTAGGCGACCGATGATTACCAGCGCAAAGTTCCAGAACTTCAAAGCCCTTCGCGATGTGAAGATCGACTTCCAATCTCGAATGACGGTGTTAGTCGGCCCCAACGGCTGCGGCAAAACGAGCATATTTCAGGCTATTCAGCTACTGACAACTCTTGGAAACCTGGAGCATCCTGGATTGGGAATATCAGCGGCGATTCTTAGAATTGCCAACGAAAAATCATTAGCCAATTTTAGTCACTGGCAAGACTCTTGCTCGCTAAATCATAATGATTTAGCGTATTTGTTTTCAATTTCAGGCAATCTAGGCATTGATAAAAATTATCATGCCAAAATTTCGTTTCCGTATCAGAAAATCGATCCTGTTTTGTTGGATTTCGAAACTCCAAAAAGCAACTGTTATTGTCAATTACATTCATACTCAAATAATGAATGGAAAATGAAGAATATTGAAACTGTTGGACAATACGAATTCTATTCGCCAACTCGTTTCGACCGTGCCATGTTCCTTCGTTTCGTCGCATCGCGAATGGTGGCCCCGCAACTCGTGGAGCAATATCCGCCGCAATTGCAGGAAGATGGCACGGGGTTGGCGAACGTGCTCATGCACTTGTATTCCAAGTATCCGAGTCGTTTCGAGCAGTTGCAATCGGCGTTTTGCCGCGTGATTCGTGGCGCGAAGGCGATCCGGTTCGACAAGAGTCCGGTTGAAGGAAAGCCCTATTTCGGCGATGTGTTATTGATCGACTACGACCACATTCAGGGCGTCGCTGCCAAACATCTCAGTAGTGGCACGCTATATGGTTTGGGCATCCTGACTGCAATCTTCAACCCCGAATCGCCATCGGTGATTCTGCTCGACGATCTCGACAATGGCTTGCACCCGAAGGCACAGATGGAACTACTTGACGTATTGCAAGAAGTATTAAAAGAGCAGCCACAGTTACAGATTATTGCAACATCGCATTCGCCATATATTCTCGACCGGCTCGAGCCGAATGAAGTGCGAATCCTTAACCTCGATGACGAGGGTTGCACGGTCTGTCGATCGCTCGAAGAGGCACCCGAATTCGACCGTTGGAAAGAATCGATGACGCCCGGCGAATTCTGGAGTCACTTCGGCGACGACTGGGTGAAAAAGCCAAAAGCGCCAACCGAATTCGCTGCATCATGAGTACCATCGCAATCGTCTGCGAAGCCCCTGCAGACCGTCAGACCGTCGTCGCAATTCTCGAATGCATGCTCAAAACGCACGTCGATTGGTATGTCCCGGACAGCGGTTTCGCGATTTTTCGCGGATACTTACCGACGGATCCGCAGTTGCTGTGGCAAGACACTAAGCATGTCGCGAAGCAACAGCGAATTTCCGTTCAAGGCTTCATGCGGGGCGCGCCGGCATCGCCCGACGCACATAATGCCAAACGCGCACTTCTATTGTTCGCGCGGCGAAATTTAGATCCCGATGACCCGATTGATGCGGTCATTTTGCTCAGAGATTCTGACGGTGACAATGATCGTCAAATCGGTCTCACCCAAGCCCGCGACAATAACGACGATTGGGGGTTTAAAGTGATCATCGGCGTCGCGCACACCAAATGCGAGTGTTGGCACATCTGCGGTTTTGAGCCGGATGAGGACGAATTGCCTCTCGTTGAAACGCTACGCCAGGAGTTGGGTTTCGACCCGCGACTGCATTCGCACAACCTGACTGCCAAACACGATCACGACAGACGCAGCGCGAAACGCGTGTTGAGCATCCTGACAAGCGATTGCCTCGAGCGAGAAATGAGTTGCATTCCCGTCAGTATCGGCGTTTGCGAACAGCGAGGCGATC
>JANXNT010001093.1 GCA_025353985.1 Limnoglobus sp. | reverse complement strand
GGCTGAATTCTTTGGCTTGCACGAATCCCTTTCGGAGCATCACGATGCGTAATCTGTACCTGCCGTTCCTCGGCCTGGCGCTGTCGCTGTCTGCGTTTAGCCCCAGTTTCGCCGCAGATGACAAGCATCACGCGGCCTACGAAGCGTGTGCGAAGGCGTGCAACGACTGCCAGCGTGCGTGCGATATGTGTACGACGCACTGTGCCACGATGGTGGCCGACGGCAAGAAAGAGCATCTGGTCACGCTCAAAGAGTGCCAAGACTGCGCGACCTGCTGCTCGGCCTGTGCCCAGATTTGTGCCCGGAGCGGGCCACAGACCGCCTTGATGGCGGAGTGCTGTGCGAAATGCTGCGACCAGTGCGCGAAGGCGTGCGAGAAGTTCCCCGACGACAAGCACATGAAGATGTGTGCCGAGGAATGCCGCAAGTGCCAGAAGGCCTGCGAAGGCATGGTCAAGCACGCCGCCAACTAATCGCAAAGTACGGGAAGCGACCTTCCCGTTCATGCGCAACCGAACGCGCAACCGGCATTTATGCCGGTTGTTTGCGTCTCGCGAGTTCTTTCGTCACCTCGGCGAGCGTTTTCGTGTTGAACACGTCCGCCTTTGTCAGCCAGCCGCGACGCGCCACGTTGACGCCGTAGATGTACAAACCGAGTTCGTCCGGCGCGTGCGCATCGGGGTTAATTACGAGCGGGATGCCGAGCGCTTTCGCGCGTTTCACGTACGGCCAATCGAGATCGAGCCGATCCGGTTGCGCATTAATTTCGATCATCTTCCCGTACTTCGCCGCCGTCTGAAGGACGTGTTCGAGGTTCACTTTGTAACCCTCGCGGCGAAGTAACAATCGCCCCGTCGCGTGCCCCAACATCGTCGTGGCGGGGTGCGAAAGCGCCTTGCAGATACGCTTCGTTTGTGCTTCTTCGCTGAGGTTAAAAAAGCTATGTACGCTGACTACCACGTAGTCGAAACCGGCGAGCAGTTCGTCGTCGAAATCAAGGCGGCCATCTTCTAGGATGTCGACTTCCGTGCCTTTCAGAATCTGCACGCCCTTCAGCTTCGCGTTGACTTCGTCGATCTCCGCCCACTGCTCGCGCACACGCTCCGGGGTCAGCCCGTTCGCAACGGTGAGCGATTGCGAATGATCGCCGACGCCGAAGTATTGCAGCCCGAGTTTCTTTGCGGCCAACGCCATCTGTTCGAGTGTCGCCGTGCCGTCGCTGTAGAGCGTGTGGTTGTGGAAGACACCGCGAATTTGCTCGTTGACGATGAGATCGGGGATCGCATTGTCGGCAGCGAGGTCGACTTCGCCGGTGTCTTCGCGCATCTCCGGCGGGATGAACGCGAGGCCCAGTTCCTTGTAAATCGCCGTTTCCGTCAGCAAGCCCACCGGCGGATTCGTACCGCTGAGCGCGTACTCGTTTAGCGACCAACCGCGCTCGATCGCCCGTTGCCGCAACCGCACGTTGTGGTCCTTACTCCCCGTAAAGTGCAGCACCGCGAACGGGAATTGTTCCTCGGTGACAACGCGCAAATCGGCATTGAGCACGACCTTCTCGTGGCCGTATTTCAACTCCGCCACCACGCTCGATTTCGTCGCGCCTTTGCCGATGATCTGAATCACCTCGGGTAGCGTCGTGAACGCCTCCATGATCGTAGCGGCATCGGCGCTACTGACGACGATATCGATGTCCTTCGCAGTTTCCCGCTTGCGGCGAAGGCTCCCACAGAGTTCCGCGCGCACGACGCCGGGGAACGCCGAGATGCGCGCGAGCAGTGCAGTGCCGAGCGCGAACGCCTTGTCGAAGCGTACGCGGTTGCCAACGGTGCCGAGAAAGGCGATGCCTTCGAGGATCTTTTGCTGCGTCTTTTCACCGAAGCCTTTGAGTTCCGCCACGGTGCCCGCTTCACACTCGGCTTTGAGTTTTTCGATCGTCTCGATCTTCAGCAGGTCGTGAAGGAGCTTGACCTTTTTCGGGCCGATGCCAGGCAGCTTGAGCATCTGCAAAAGTCCCGGTGGCACCGATTCGCGAAGCTCGTCGAGGTACGGCAATCGGCCCGTCGTCACGAGTGTGGTAATTTTTTGTTGCAGCGCATCGCCGATGCCGCGAATGTCGCCGAGCGTTTTGTCGGCAACGATCTGTTTGAGATCGCCTTCGAGTTGGGAGATCGTGCGCGACGCATTGTGGTACGCCCGGCACTTGAAATCGTTCTCGCCCTTCAGCGCGAGCAACGTACCGATTTCATCCAGCACAGCCGCCACTTCGTCTTTCGTCATCGGTACTTCCCCAAATGAAACGACCACGGGTAGCCCCACGGTGGTATGTTAGCGGAAGCATTCGGTCACTCGCAAGAAACGGAGCAGAGCCATGTTCGACCGCATCGTTTCCGACGCAGGAATACTCGGCGGCAAGCCGATCATTCGCGGCACCCGCATCAGCGTAGAGTTCATACTGGAACTGGTCGCGTCCGGTGGCTCCGTGTCTGAAATCGTCAGCAACTACCCGTTCCTATCAGAGAACGAAGTTCGAGAAGCGATTCTGTTCGCGGCAAGCACGCCCAGCGAATGCGGGATTATCGTAAATTGCTAAGTTGAAGTGATATTGTCGAAAAAAACAGAAACGCCTCGGATAAATCCGAGGCGTCGGTCCAGAGATGCTATCCCTGGAGGGGCACGAATACACGTTACCCGCAATATTTCTGAGTGTCAACCAAAACTACGCCGCTCTCGCTCGCATCGGCACTGCTCGCGATGGTGTGTGCAGGATGATTTCCATGCCGTTGACGATGCGGTCGCCGCCTCGGCCATCGACCAAGTTCCGCGCACATCGCGACATCGTGAGGCGTTCCATCGGGTCGTCGAGGAGGATGCTCACCGCTTCTTCGAGTTGCTTCGCGTCGATTTTGTCCGCTTCGCCGAGGTAGGTGGCCATGCCTTCGTCGTCCATACGTTTTGCGTTGGCGACGTGGCGAGCGTGGCTCGGGAGCAACAGTTGCGGGATGCCGACGCAGGACATTTCAAACGACCACGTGTCGCCAGTCGTCAGTGCAAAGTGACCGCGAACGAGCCGCGTCATGATCTCTTTTGCTTCCGTCACGATCTCGACGCGGCTACTGTTTTCCTCCGCGAACTCTTTCAGTTCGTCGAAGTCCGGGTGATGGGATCGCGTGATGATGCTCAGCTTCTCAACGCGATCGATCTCGAGGAGTTCCTGCGAACGTTGCAGCGTTTGGTTCGTGTTGTCGTCGTCCCCGAAGGCGACGAGTGCGCGAAAGGCACCCGGTTGCTCGGTGGCGCGAATCGTACGCTGTCGGCGAAATAACCCTCGCACCAAAGCATATTTCCGACCCGCAAGCAACTGACACCCCATCGACACGCGATAGGCTTTCTTCGGTACAGATAGCGTCGGGTTCACCACGAGATCTGCCGGGATCACGTCGCCGGCTTTGGTGTCGAAGGCGATGACCATCGTGCCGGTCGCGCGCAGTTCTTCGAAGTAATCGGGCGTTGCGGTATCGCCGCACACCACCACGGCGGCGGCGTTCAGGCGGCGGACTTCCTTGATTGTGGCGGTGAGGTCTTTGTCGCTACCGAGCGGGGATTCTGCGGGTGCCCAATCGTTGTTACCCCGGCTGATATTGTGCGCCAATGAGAGCGGGTCGAGGTAGCTGAAAAAGTGTGTTCCCCGCTTGCGGCGCTGGAGTGCGGCAGCAAACGACAGACACTGGTACAGCGGTTCGTAGCCACCTTCGCGCGTTCCATCGCAGCGAAAGAGAATCGGTTTGCGTTTGGCTTCCATGCGAGCTTCCTTGCACACAACGAACGTGAGTAGGCGAGCTGACACGCACGACGATCGCGGCGCAAATGCACGCGAACGGAGGGCGCGAAAGTCTCGACAAGTCCAGCCGGATTAGTGCGAAGGGACCGCAGGACGGTGAATCCATGCGCGGCCTTCAGGAT
Source organism: Limnoglobus sp. (assembly GCA_025353985.1). Taxonomy (GTDB): domain Bacteria; phylum Planctomycetota; class Planctomycetia; order Gemmatales; family Gemmataceae; genus Limnoglobus. Next base: position 1,667 of record JANXNT010001093.1, on the reverse strand, counting down.
CGACTCGAGCGAGCCGATCCGTTCGACACCTCTTTTCCGGGGGGCCATTTCGATAGCCCCTCCCATGCTTGCGGGTTCCGGTCCGCGTACACGGGGTTCGAGCGACGGTTCCGGCGTCGTCCGAACGGGCGAATGGTAACGCGAAAAAATACTGCGCGACAAGGCCAACCTGGGAGCGAACAATTTCCTTCATGGATCGTGTTACGGTCGCACTTACACCACAGGGTGTAACTGTGAAGTCGATCGGATCGAACCGTCGGCTAAGGCCGGCTAAGGCCGGTTAAGGCCTGGTTCAGTCCCAGACGAAACGTTCGTCCCATTCGATTTCGTATTTTCGCAACCATTCGCGCAACTCGTCCTGAAACGTTTGCGAATTATGGTGTTCCGGTTGTCGCCGAATATATTCGAGGACAGATGCGACTTTTGAGTAACTGACTGAAAATGCGCCGTATCCACTTTGCCAATGAAACTCTGATGATAAACCACGAGTCTCGTTTACCCAGGAAGACGATCTCGATTTGATTTGTTGGAGGATATCCGCTACGGAAATCGTCCGACCTAGCTGAAAGAGCATATGAACGTGATCCGAAACTCCACCTACAAGCAACGATTGACACCCACGCGTATTTGCCAATCCGCCTAGTACCTTATACAGTTCGTTCTGCCAAGCTGGGAGTATCGTTGGCTCGCGATGCTTTGTAGAAAAGATGACGTGAAGGAAGACTTTGGCGAGTGATTGGGCCATAGCAGACTCTTGTAAAGTGGGAGTCGAATTAGTTTGACGAATGAAGAAGGAGGTAGCAACAACCAAAAGTTGAAAATGCGTGCGACCTTATCCCATGGTATTACCATGGGCTATGTGAGCAGTCCCTTCAAGACCGAAGAACCGAACCCCGACACTGAACGTGTCGCTCTCTCAGCCTATGGTGGAACCATGGGACGGATGCAAGCACCCTCGAAAACCAGTCGTGGCGAGTCTTCGAGACGCGACGCAAAAGGCCACAATGCAAATGCGTGCGACCTCATCCCATGGTATTACCACAGGCTACGTGAGCAGTCCCTTCAGGACCGAAGAACCTAAACTGAGACCGTTCCATGTGGAACCTTAACGGTTCGGCGAACTGTGCGGCGTGCGCGGATTTTGCTCTTCGAGCAAGATCGATAGGCCGTGCTTCACGCTCGGGAACGCGAGTTCGTTGGGGTCCACATCGCTGAGCTTCAGCCAGACGAACGAGGTTGCACCATCGAGTGCAGCGGCGGTTTCTGGCAGCAAAGCGCGCCCGCAGAACATGAGATCGCACACGGGGTACGTCACGTTTTTGTAGAAATACAAGTTCGTCAGCGAGCAGACATATCGCACGTCGGCGAACGCCAAACCGACCTCTTCGCGGACTTCCCGTGCGAGGGCTTCCTCGGCGGTTTCGCCGATGTCGACAAAGCCTCCGGGCACGGTGAGCTTGCCGACGCCAGGGTCTTTCGCGCGACGAATAAAGATCGCGCGACCGGCGTTATCGAATAGAAATGCGGCGGCCGCTAGCGTCGGGTTGAAGTAAAAGTGCAAGCCACACGACTCGCATTGCAGCGGGTTTGCACCGACATTTGAGGTCGAACGGGCAGTGCCACACTGCGGACAAAACCGAAAAAGTTGCTGAGGTTGCATGAACCGA
>JANXNT010001085.1 GCA_025353985.1 Limnoglobus sp. | reverse complement strand
CATCGCCTGATAGACCACGCGCGTCGCGGTCGACTTCTTGCCGTCCCGCATGAGGCAGTTGATAAACTTGCTCATGAGGATCGAGTTGAAGCGGATATCGGGTACGAGTTTGTCGTAACTAGCGGTTCTACCCTTGCTTGCCATTCGTCTATCTCTTTACTTATATGATCGTGTGACCGGCGGTATCGGGAAACAAAACCTCAGGTTACTTTTCCTTCTTTGATCCGTATTTCGAGCGAGCTTGCTTACGATCCGACACGCCTTGGCAGTCGAGCACGCCGCGGACGATGTGGTAACGCACGCCGGGCAAGTCGCGGACGCGGCCGCCGCGAACGAGCACGATCGAGTGTTCTTGCAGGTTGTGGCCTTCGCCGCCGATGTACGCGGTCACTTCGACGCCGGTACTCAGTCGAACCCGTGCGACTTTCCGCAAAGCCGAGTTCGGCTTCTTCGGCGTCATCGTCTTCACGACCGTACAAACGCCACGCTTCTGCGGGCAGCCCAGCATGGCGGGGTGCTTGGACTTCGAGCGTTGCGGTTGTCGCGGCTTCTTCGTCAGCTGATTAATCGTCGGCATTCCGTACTCTCCACCACACGGCCGTATAAATCGGAAATAGCATTTAATGAACTTCGCCCAGCGACGCCAACAGCGCCCGCGAATTATTTCCGCATCCCGCGTATTCGGCATCAGCCGTAGATGGGAAACTGATCGGTTGCAGTCTTGATAATTTGGACGAGTTGACGTCCTTGTCCCGTTTTAGTGAGTTGCTGCCAGATGGGAAAGTTGAAATGTCGCAGGTGCGTGTTTCGGCGCACGATGTGGCCAAGGATATTCTGGATTCGGCCCGTCGTTCGCGAGAGCAGGTGTTAATCGCTCTAACTCGTAAATCAAAGGCAAAGCGGCCATCGTCCAGTTTTGCAAGTCTACAAATCTTCCGAACGCGAATAGATCTGCTAATTGTCGTTGTTTGGGTTGCGGAACCTGTAGCAGGAGTCGCATGAACAGCCCGAAACCGGCATGTATCCTTTTCGGTGGAGTACCCGATCTCCAGAAATACGCTTTGGCAAGTTTTTCCGTGACCATTTGAAGGTAATGAAGTTGATGACACGGGGCATCACCTCGACGCCGAAGCACGACCAGAATCTGGTGATCGGACCGTGCCTGTTCCCACCAATATTGTTGATACTTATTCATCTATGCCTTTGGCTTGAAATGCATTGCACCCGTCAACGACCAGCCCTGCGGCAGCGGCAACGACAACGACAACGACAACGACAACGAAGGCTGACGTATACGAGTCCATTGGCGGGGAGTGACATCTAAAATGACAACCTTGTGTTCGGATTCCATCCCGGTATCCACGCCGAAGTCGATCGGTTCGAGCGCGTCGTCGTTTATGTCTGCAATCAACTCATTGACTTCGATAAACCGAATCTCGCGTTCGGGGGCATCCGTCGGGAGGTAGTAGATGGATCGAACCGCAGGGTCGGTTTTCAGGTGCTGTTTGGCGTACCACTTCGCCAAAGAGTCTCGGTTGAATGAATCTGGCATGATTCGTCTCGCAAATGAAGTCGAGTGGTAAACGACACCCATATTATTACGTGCAAATCGACTGGCGTGTCAACAAATCCCTGGTGTTCGTTTTCGAGCTTTCGCCTTCTATCGAGTTACTGGCACGATCGGGATCACGTTCCGGCTGCGTTTTTCAAAATGCCGGCGCTCGACTGCACGATACGTTTGTGACGCTTCTTCGGTTCGTCGGTTTCGACTTGCTTCTTGGCGAGGTCTTCGAGGTTGGCCGTGCAACTCGGGCAGCCGATGGTTTTGAGGTGGAATTCGATGTAGTCGGATAGATCGGGGTCGATGGCCTGCAACAGGAACCCGCCGAGTTGCTCGCGCGTCGGGCACGATAATCGCTCGCGTCGCCAGATTGCGCCGATCGAATGCTCGCCACGATCTTCTTGCTGACGGACTTGGTTGAACAATGCCTGCACGGCGGGTTGGTCGCGCAATGCCTTCTCCACGCTCGCTTGCTGGTCGTCCGGTAACGCTTCGTGGATGTAATCGCGGAGCATTTCGCGCGTAATCGGTGGCATGGTGGCTTCCGGTCGTGGGGCACGTTTTTCACGTGCCATCATTGTATATGGCAGGTTGAGACGTGCCCCACGGGAAAAGCGGTGCCTTACGCCAGCGTTTTGGCGACGCCGTTACCGCTCATTTTCTTCGAGTGCGTCATGTCCTCGGAGGTGCCGAGTTCGGCGAGGATCGTTGCGGCTTTGTTGCCGTCGATCGGCGTGTCGAAGGTGATGTACCCGACGAACCGCCCGTTTAGCACCGACATCACGAGGCCGTGGAGGTTCAGCCCGGCTAACTCCCATGCCTGCGTCAACTTCCCACTGAGTCCGGCGTGATCGTCGCCTTCGACGCGCATCACGACCGGCTCTTGCACCTCGCGCAGGCCCGCATCTTTCGCGGCCTTGAGTTCGTTCGTGCTCGATAGTGGCGCGACGTACAACTCACCGATGCCCGCCTTTGTCGCCGAACGCTGACTATACACGTATTCCAGGTGCGCCCCGGCCTCGGCCAGGGTCTTCAGCTTGGCGGCGATGCCGCCCGGCTTGTCTTCGACTTCCGCATAGTAGACGTGAACGCGTTGCATCTTGAAGCTCATCGGAGGAATCTCCTGCGAGTAAAATTGAGTGTTGAATAGGATGCGAACACGCACGCCATCTTAACGCCATCCACACGGAATGCAAACACTTAAACCCGAGACGGCTACTTCATGAATTTCCAGCCGGTTTTGTCGGCGGTGAGTGCGGTGTGGCCTTTGTGTCGGTCGTTGACTTTGTGCATTTCCTCAATGGTGTCGAAGTAGCCGACGATGTGTGCGGCACTGAACGACTCGCCCGCTTTCACCGGCTTGCCGTGAATCTCCTCGATCATGACGATGATATTGTTGTTGAGGCGTTGGCTGGCCCACGCTTCGTAGACGACCGATGGTTCGAGCGTCAGGCCAGCGAGCCACGGGCCGTCTTTGCCGGTCTTTGTGTCCTTCAAATGGTACGCGCGAATGAAGTGCTCGGGTGTCTTGTGCGTGTCGCGTCGGTAGCCGAACTTTAAGTCCGGCGGGAACGGCGCGAAGAACTCGCTTGACGGAATGCGCAGCCCCTTCGGCCCGCTGAGGTAACTCAGGTACATCTCACTGAAGTTATCGCCCTTATTGTGGCGAACGCAGCCGGGCGTGTCGTTGCGCAGAAACATTTCGTCCGAGTCGTTAACGCTATCGATCTTGTCCATTAGCACGAAAAACCGCTCGCCTTTGGGGAAAACGACGAGTTGCGTCCAGAGCGAACCGGCTTTGCGGCCCGGTGCGGCAAACTCGTATTTGTACGTCGTCTTCACGGCTACGAAGTCTTTGCCGCGAATCACCTCGGGTTGCACCGGCTTCATGCGGTGGCAGAGTTGCGGGCCTTCGACGACGCGCTTACGGTGGCTACTGCCGTGCGCGTTGAGCGTGTGCGCTTTCAAGCCCGGCGTCGTCTCGTTTTCGTGCCAACTATACCGCCCGACGCCGAAGCCATCGGGGGCAATCACCTTGTCCGACCAGGCGGCATCGCTGCCCGCTTCCATCAGCCAGTCGATGACCATCAGCCCGTCGCCGAGTTCGCGGAAGCCAGTGGTTTTGTCGAGGAACGATTGTTTCTCGATGCCCGTCATCCACTGCTTCGAGTTCCGTTTGGGAATGACTGCTTCGAGTTTGTCCGTCTCGATCTTGATCGCGCGATCGTCTTCGGTGACGGTCGCCCAATCGGCGGGTTGCGCGAGAACCGGCCCCGCAGTTATCATTGCGAGAAAGATACCGACGAACGTTTTGAAACGCATCACGATGCGGTCTCCGGAAAGTGTGGATCGGCAGGATTCCGCGATGTCGTATCGGGGAACGCGTGCATGTTCGCCAGAAGTGATGCAGAAGTCAAATCAATTCTTCGAAGCGAAAGTCGTGAGACCCGAGTGATGTGAAGTTGGCTTTTTGGCTTTTCTTTTACATTTCCGCGAAAACGATCATCCGATTTCTGT
>JANXNT010001075.1 GCA_025353985.1 Limnoglobus sp. | reverse complement strand
TCGGTTCCTGACCAGTTTTGTGATCCTCGCCGCCGATGATCGCGTAGGCTTGGTTGTTCTCTGCAATGTGAAATCGCACGTAGTGGTACGGATCTTCGGTATCCCAAAACAGCCCGTGCGGTGCCTTGGCGATCGGCACTTCCGCCGCAATCACGTATGTGCTGTAGGCCGCCAGTTTCGCACTGATGCCAATACCGCTGTTGATCGGCGCGTTTGTTGCCAACACGACAGACTTCGCAGTAACCGTATGCCCTTCGGAGGTAATCACGTGCAGTGGCTCGCCAGGTTCGACGCGATCGACGCGGCAGTTCGTGTAGATTTTCGCGCCGCGAGTCTGCACCGCACCGGCGAGGCCGATCAGATATTTACGAGGGTCGAATTGCGCCTGTTCGGGAAACTGTATCGCAGGGCCGCTGCGGTAGCCAGAGATCGGCAAATCGTCGAACCACTCGAAGCGGATTCCCGCTTTCTTGCAAGTCTGCGTTTCGTCGCGCAAGATTTCTTCGCCTTTCGCATCAGGTGCAAACAGGTAGCCGTTGAGTCGCTGAAAATCGCAGTCGATGCCTTCGCGGCGTTGGATTTCCTCGATGGTGTCGATCGCGGCGGCGTGGCTACGATATGCGGCACGTACGACATCGAGGTCGCGGATCGATTCGAGTTTTGCGAAGCGATCATCGAAGATACTACTGAGATGCGCCGTGGAATAGCCCGTTTCACCGGCAGCGATTTCGGACTGAGATTCGAGAACGATGACGGTTTTTTGCTCGCGAAGAAGGTGATAAGCGACACTGAGGCCCGCGATTCCGCCGCCGATGACGCAGACATCGCAATGTACATCGTCTTTAAACTGATGCCCGCTCGCAGGCAGCGTCGCCGATTCTCGCCACAATGGTAGTGTGCTCTTCGGCATAATTTTTGCCTCCGTAAGATCGCAAAAAAGCCCACCCGGAAAATCCGGGCAGGCCAGGGGATCAAAAGATCGCATCCCGTTTTATGGGCGGAGAATCGTCTCGCGGCGAACGGTCGTGGCGATCGGAGCGGCGAACAATCGCAGCGTCGGACCGGCCCCAACGTAGCCACCGATTGCGGCGGCAATCATCGAGATCAGCGTCCCGAGGAACGACCACCACGTCACGCGGGTCGTCACTTCCGCAGCGTCACGGGCCACTTGTTCGGCCTTGGCTTTCGTCTCGGGATTTTCAAGCGTGGCCTTCGCGTCGGCTGGTGCGCTCTTGATCTTTTCTTTCCACTCGTTGATACGCTCTGGTGGTACACCTGCACGTGTGGCGGCGTTTTCCCAATCGGATTGCGTCGTATTTTGTGCAGTTGCATCGGCGACGTTACTACCGACGGTGGCCACGCCGACCATCGTGTTGAAGCCCGCCCGGACGCCCGTGGCCATCAGCCACAACAGCATCGTGAACACGGCGGCCCACACCAGCAACCCGTACATTGCGGCTTCCCGCTTGTTTTCGCCCGTGGTCAGTTGGCTGGCCACAAAGCCACCTACGAACAGACACGCTGCCGTCACCACGATCGCGTATATTGCGGCCGCGAAGCCGATGTTTTTGCCAGCGAACTTGTCGCTAACCGAAAGGCCGATCGCCCCACCGAGTAGCGTGAGCAAGAAGTACAGTGCGAGCGAAAGAACCGAACCCGCGACGATTGCACCCCAACTAATTCGACTACGAACCCCGACCAGATCTTCGACGTCCACAGGTGTTGTGGCGGTGCGATGATTGATGGTGTTAGCCATAACTTCTACCATTGAGATTCTCCGAAAGAGACACATGTTTCGGCCCCACGTTGAGACCTGTAATTCAGACATTGCAACTGCCGTGCCGGTATGATCGAACATTCCGAAACCGCTTAAAACAACCACTTCTATCGCCGCGTAAGCGAAAATCGGAAGTAAACTTCTCAATTGTGCGTTCGAGTTTGTCGCTGAAAAACACCGAAGTTGGTACGCCGTTTGCGATGAAATTTAACAGTCGGCAACTTTGCCGACACTGCATTTAATGGAGCGAATGAATGGCACTCGATAGTTTGCATGAACTCTATGTCGAAGAGTTGAAGGATCTTTACAATGCGGAGAATCAACTCCTGAAGGCGATTCCCAAAATGGTGAAGGCGGCCACGCACCCCGAGCTGAAAAATGCGTTGAAAGAACATCTCGAAGTGACGCGAAATCAGATCACGCGACTCGAAACGATTTTCGAGAAACTCGAAGAAAGCCCCAAAGGCAAAAAGTGCAAAGCCATGGAAGGCCTTATCGCGGAGGCGTCTGAAACGATTGCCGAAGAGGGTGTGGCTGCGGTGAAAGATGCAGCACTTATCGCATCGGCCCAACGAGTCGAGCATTATGAGATGGCCGGCTACGGCTGTGTCCGAACGTTCGCCAAACTGCTCGGCTACGACGATGCGGTCGAACTACTACAAGCCACGCTCGATGAAGAAGGTGCCGCGGATAAAGCGTTAACGGAACTCGCCGAGACGATCATCAATATCGATGCAGAAAATGCGGACGATGAAGAACTGGACGACGAAGAGGAAGAAGTCGTGACACCCAAAAAAGCGACTGCGAAACGTTAATCCGAAGTGAGTAGTGGGTGGG
>JANXNT010001063.1 GCA_025353985.1 Limnoglobus sp. | reverse complement strand
TTGTCGTGAAGGGGAAAATCATCGTCACCACGGCGGTGCCCGACGATGCGAAACCGAAGCCGAATTATTCGCTGCGTGCCGTTGCGTTCGATGCCATCAGCGGTAAGCCAGCGTGGGATGTGGAACTGTTCGCGATGGACGGTGCGAAATCCCCCGGCGGCCACTCGAAAAACAGCTTCGCGAGTGCCACGCCCGTCTCCGATGGCGATCGCGTATTCGTTCACTTCGGGCACCTCGGTACTGCGTGTCTCGACCTCGATGGCAAGATCGTTTGGAAGGTCGACAGCTACAAGTACGCACCCGTTCACGGCAACGGCGGCTCGCCGATTCTCGTCGGCGATTCGCTCGTGTTCAGCGTCGATGGTAGCGATCAACAGTTTGTGGCAGCGCTCGACAAAATGACCGGCAGCGAGAAGTGGAAAACGGATCGTAAATCGACGGCAGCCCGACGCTTTTCGTTCACGACGCCGTTTGCATTAACTCTCAAAGGCAAGACGATCATCGTCAGTGCGGCCAGCGAATTCGTGGCCGGTTACGATGCCGTTGATGGCAAGGAAATCTGGCGCGCGAAGTATCCGTCAGGGGGTTACTCGCTGATCGCACGGCCCATTTTCGTCAACGGATTGCTGATTATTCAAACTGGCTACGACACCGCACACCTCTTCGCACTCGACCCGACTGGCAGCGGCGATATCTCCGCGAAGATCGTCTGGACGACCAAGAAAGGCGCACCGCACACGCCATCGCCCATCGCGCTCGGCGATGAAGTGTACACGATCACCGATCAGGGTTTCCTCACCTGCTTCGACGCCAAAACCGGCACGGTGCATTGGTCCGAACGGCTCAAGGGCAAAGGCTATTCCGCGTCGCCGATCGTGGCCGATGGCAAGATTTACGCGATCAGCGAAGATGGAGTTGGCACCGTCGTCGAAGCGGCCAAGGCATTCAAAGTCGTCGCCGAATCCGATCTGAAAGAGCGTACCTACTCGACATTCGCCGCCTCCGATGGCGGCCTCTTCGTCCGCACGGAAACGATGCTGTACCGCTTCCAGGCGAAGTAAGTTTTTTCTTGCATTCTGCATCTGCGATCGGGTAGTATGCTGCTCTGCTTACTGCCCGCCTTGCGGAGAATGCCATGTCGTCAGCCACCGGTTGCTCGGATTTTCGCGGTACGCTCGCGCACCCGGATCGGCGTAGTTTCGTGAAGGCGGGTATCCTCGGTGCCAGTGGGCTGTCACTGTCGGAACTGTTTCGCAGTGAAGCCAAAGCCTCGACGTCTTCGCGGCCGACATCGGTGATTATCCTCTGGATGCGTGGCGGGCCGTCGCACATCGACATGTGGGATCCGAAGCCCGATGCCCCCGTCGAGATTCGCGGTGAATTCGGCACCATCGACACCAACGTGCCCGGTATCCAGCTCGGCGACTTACTGCCGATGTCCGCGAAGTCGATGGATAAATGGTCGATCATTCGCAGCCTCAACCATCACGATGCGGGCCATAGTACCGGCGATCAAATCTGCTTCACGGGGTACAACCCCGGCTCGTCGCCCGATGAAAACATCCACCCGAGTATCGGCTCGGTGGTTTCGAAACAACTCGGCGATGCCAACCCGAAACTGCCGCCGTACGTGATGATTCCGCGTATGGTTCCCGGCACCGGTGCGGCCTACCTCGGCGTCGCGCACAAGCCGTTCGAAACCCAAGCCGACCCCGCCAACCCTGGCCCGTTTCGCTTGCCGAACTTCTCGCTCGCATCGGGCGTTACGCTCGAACAAGTCGGCGACCGGCGCGGCCTGCTGACGGGGTTCGATCGCATTCGCCGCGACATGGATAACTCCGGCCAACTTCACGCGATGGATCGCTTCCAACAACGCGCCTGGGATGTGCTGACGTCGCCCGATGCGCGCGATGCGTTCGATCTCGATAAGGAGCCGATAAAACTCCGCGAACGCTACGGCTTCGCGCCGGCGTTCGATCCGAAAGCGTCGAACCGTTGCGGTTGTCCGTCATGGAGCCAACGCATGTTACTCGCGCGGCGTCTCGTCGAAGCGGGCGTGCGGCTCGTCACCGTGGATTTGCGTTGGTGGGACACGCACGTGAAAGGCTTTGAGTCTTTGCGGCAAGGGTTTTTGCCGCGTTGGGATCGTGCGTATACGGCGCTCATCGAAGATCTGGAATCGCGCGGGTTACTCGATTCGACGCTGGTGCTAGCGTGGGGCGAATTCGGGCGCACGCCGAAGGTAAACAACGATGCGGGCCGCGACCATTACCCGAACGTCTTCAGTGCGGCGATCGCCGGGGGCGGCGTCAAAGGGGGCCGCGTCATCGGTTCGTCGGATGCGAAAGGCGCGTTCCCGAAGGCTAATCCGAAGTCGCCGCAAGATGTGCTCGAAACCGTCTACCACCACCTCGGCGTCGATACCTCGATCAATTTCAACAACACCACCGGTCGCCCTGTGCCGATCTTGCCAAGCGGCAAGCGAATCGACGAGCTGTATTAAATTCGAACTTGTTTAGCCGCGCCGCGCAGGCTTTGCGTAGCGAAGCGCGTAGGCGTGAAGGTACGTAAAATTCGCGTTGCGATCCGACACGTCGTGCCGCACGCTTCGCTCCGCAGAGCCTGCGCGGCGCGGCTAAACGGGGAACGAGAAAAAAAAATAGCGGCCCAGTGGGCCGCTATTTTCGCGAGGGGGGTTCGCGTTACTTTTTCTTTTCTTGCGATTTCAGTTTGATCTCGATTGTCGTCGGGCCGTTATCGACGGTGTAAACTAACGTCGATTGCTGGGGATCGCTGTACTTGCTGGCGACTTCTTCTTTGACCGACGACGCATCGACGGCACCGGTGATGCTCGGATCGACGATGCCGCCTGGCCCCGTCTTGAGATTCGACTTACTGACTACGGCTTTGTACTTACCGGGCGCGAGGCCTTTTTCGCCCTGGCCGTTGGCGATGACTGCTTTTCCGCTGCTATCTGTCGTTCCCGAGCCGCTTGAGCTTTTCGAACCCGTTTCTGGTTGAAGCATTACGTTGGCCATTTCAAGAGGATCGCCATCCATGGTCACAACGACGGTCACGGGAACCATGGCCGATTTCGAACAACCGGCTGCGGCAAACAGGCCCGCAGCCAACACGCACAGAACACGTCGAAAGATCATGTGGACACCCGAAAGTAAGAGTTTCTACCGCAGATTAATCGGTATTGGCGTTCACTTCGCCACCCGCGTACGTGACGTAAGCAACGAGCGTAGAGGCGGCAACGGTTTGTTTGACGAAGCGAATCGAGGCGTCGCCCATTGCGAACTGGGCACCACCGGTGTGCAGGCTACCGGCGCGGCCCCAATCGCCGAGGCGACCGTTGATGACCGGGATACAGCCAGGGGCGGGAAAGCCCGTCCACGATGCACAGAAAGTGAAGTCGTTGACGCCGGTACCTTTCGTCGGATCGACGCCAACGAGTACCCATGCACGGTAGCCCCACGCAGGTGAGGTACCGTTGTAAACCGTTTGCGTCGTTTCGCCGAGCATGAGCGTATTGCTGAGCCCGTCGCTGACTTGCGACATTTTCAAATCGCTGTTTTCACCAAACATCCGGCGGGTTTGAATCGAAGCATTCTTCCAGTAGTTGGCAGTACTGAAGTCGTTGTTGGCATCGACGATGAAGTCGTAGTTCGTTTTGTTGCCGATTTCCGCACCGGTTGGTCCGTAACGGTTGTTGCTCGCCTGACCCACTTTGCGGGGGTCGCCGTTGTCCGATGGGCAACGGAAGGTTGAGATTTCGAGGTTCATCTTGCTCGTATTCAGGTTCGGCAGTGGCGATGTCAGCACGCCCTTCTGGTTTCGTACCCCACCACCGTTGTCGGTGCGAACGTCGCTGAACGACTGCTTCACATCGAGTTGCGCGAACAGCGCACCTTGCTCGAAGTACGGCAGCAACAGCACCATCCCTGACATATTGAGGATGACCGCATCGCCAGTGCCCGTGGGTGTGCTGGACGCGAAGCCGTAGCCCACGCCCGCAGGTGGGAGTTTCTGCTGGGCAGATTCGTAGTTGTGAACCGCCAGAGCGAGTTGCTTCAGATTGTTCGAACATTTACTGCGTGCGGCCGCCTCGCGTACTTTTTGTACCGCTGGCAACAGCAAGCCGATCAGAATCGCGATGATGGCAATGACCACCAACAGCTCGATGAGGGTAAACCCTCGACGACGAAAATGATACATGTCGACCCCTACAAAAGATGGAAGAGAGAGGTGGAAAATCGGACTAAGGAACAAGGAAATGACGAACCACTCATCAATTCCTCACTCACCTTAGTCGAACAATTTCTTCGATGCAAGAGAATTTTGCACAAATTTTTAATTCGTAACCAACGACGAATTTGCGTTCGAAATCGCGGTTCTCAAACCTTCACACCGAACTCTCCAACACTTCACTTCACGCTACGCCGCAAGCGTTAATATAGGTTTGTCGCCGATTTGTTCGCCATACAGACTAAGGGGTTTTCCCATGACGGCATCGGTTCGCTGGCTTCGTTTTGTTGGTCTCATGTTTCTCGTAATCGCGCCGGGTTGCTCGCCGGATGGGCCGAAGCTCACTCCAGTAACGGGCAAAGTGAGCGTGAACGGCAAACCGGCGGCGGCAGCGTTATTGTTCCTGCACCGTAAGGGCAAGTCGGACATATCCGAGCCGACGCCCTACGCCACGGCGGATGCCGATGGCGCGTTCCAGGTCGTCTGGCAGCCGGGCGTTAGAGGGGCGCTGCCAGGTGAGTATGTCGTGACGGTCACGTGGCCGGACATGACGAAGGAACCCGACGGTAACGGCGCTCGGCCGGACTTACTGCGGGGTGCGTTCGACAAGATTCCCGCATCCACTTTGAAGGCAACGGTCCATGCCGAGCGCACGGAGTTGGCTCCGCTCGAATTGACGCTGACGGCGGTTCAGGCCGCGAAGCCGGTCGTGAAAGACCGCAACAACAAGTAACCTCTCTTCGTTTCCCTTAATTTTCAGGAGTTGCGTATGTTTCCGCGTCGTTTGGCCGTTCGCTCGGCCTTCACTCTCATCGAACTGCTGGTGGTGATCGCAATCATTGCGATTCTCATCGGGCTACTGTTACCTGCCGTGCAAAAGGTGCGTGAGGCGGCGGCCCGCTCGACTTGCACGAACAACATGAAGCAGATCGGATTGGCGTTCCACAACTACGAGAGCGCGAACCAAAAGTTGCCACCGCTTTACACCGATGCGGGCTTTCTGCGTGCCCCGAACCACTTCTGCCTGACGTTCATTTTGCCGTACATCGAGCAAGGAAATCTGGCAAACTTGATCGACATCAAAAAGGATGGCTACGCGGTCGAAAACTTTAACGCGTTCACAACGCCTGTGAAGACGTTCATGTGCCCGAGCACGCCGACCGAACCGACGCTCGTTTA
>JANXNT010001055.1 GCA_025353985.1 Limnoglobus sp. | reverse complement strand
GACCCCGGTTTTGTGACAACCCGCCTCACAGAGGCCAACTACAAAAGCACCGGCCTCACTACAAAACAAGTGCGTCTTAAGTTTCTCTCTCCCCTCATGAATCGGAGTTTCTGATGAATCGGCGTTGTTTTTTGGCGATGTTACTTTTGTCGGCGTTCGCGATACCCACGATTGCGGCGGATAAGCCGAAACGGGTGCTGTTGGTGACACACAGTGGCGGGTTCATTCACGATTCGATCGGCGTTGCCGAACAGACTTTGAAAGAGATCGGGCCGAAGCACGATCTCGACGTGAGCTGTTTTCGATTCACCGGCGACCCGGATGCGAAGGTGAAGTACAAACCGAAGAAGGACGGCCCCGAAGTCGAAACGACCGCACTTGAAAAATATAGTCAAGACTATCGTGCCCGAACCGGCACGACCGTCGAGTTGACACATTGCGGCCGCATCAACGCGGAGACGCTGAAAAACGTCGATTGCGTGCTGTTCTTCACGACGGGAAACCCGATGACGAAAGACGAACTCAAAGACCTGAGCGCGTGGGTGAAAGCGGGCGGCGCGTTCTCTGGCACGCACTGCGCGACCGACACGATGTACGGCGAACCTGCGTACGGCGATCTCATCGGCGCGTATTTCCGTAGCCACCCACCCGGTTTCCAGAAGCTGAAAATGAACGTGGAAGACACCAAACACCCCGCCGCCGCCGGGTTCGAACAAGGCACGCCGTACGAAGACGAAATTTACATCTTCAAAGATGCCCCCTACAGCCGGGACCGTTTGCACATCATCATCAGTGCGGAAAAAGGCACGTTCGACCCGGCGAAAGTCGTGCGGGAAGATGGCGATTATGCGATTTCCTGGTGCCGCGAGGAAGGCAAAGGCAAAGTCTTTTACACGTCACTCGGGCACAAGAAAGACGTCTGGAAGGACGAACGATTCCAGAAGCACCTCGTCGGCGGGCTGAAGTGGGCGATGGGACTCGCCCCCGGCGACGCCACACCGACGGGCAAAATCGCTAAGTGAATTTTGTCGGGAACTTCTACTTCGCGCTCGCTGGTTTCGATTCCCGGTTGGCGTGATTCACCTGGATGACCTCGTACTTCGCACCGGGTTTGCCATCGGCATCGAGGTACGACATCGCGGGGATTCGCGGCGAAGGTTCGTCGCCGAATTCCCACGATTGAAACTGACCCTCGGGGTTCGATCGTGTCTTCGGGCTACCCACCGTTGCGATTTTCTTGCCATCGCGAAGGATCAGGAACGCCTTCGTGCCAGACTCCAAATCCGCATCGGCTTGCCACGTGAGCGTCGTGCCTTTATCGGAAGTGGCGGCTTTCACATCAGTCGGGGCGGCGGGTGGCGTCGTATCGAGCACATCGCCCGTTTTGCAATATTCCACCCATGAGGTAGCGTACGCCTTGCTCGGCAGCCAACACGTCGTTTTGTGCTCGCCCGCCGCCGCACCCGCTTCAGCGATTTCGAGCGTCTTCGGGTTGGCACGCCAACTCGTCGCATCGTCTTTTAGCATACCCAGTTTCACGCCCGACTTTGGCAGTCGTTCCTTCAATAGCTCATCGAAGAAAATCACCGCGAGCGCACGGCTGTTGCGGCAATCGTGCCAACTCTTGGGGTCGACTGCCAGCGACCAAAGTGCGCCTTGTGGCCGGCACGTTTCGAATGCCTTGATGCTCGAAAGGTAAACCGCTTCGAACTGGTTCTTCGGAACGCTTTCGCGTTGTCCGTAGTTGTAAACGATCGGCACGCCCAGCGTCGCTTTCTCGACTTCCGCGATCGCTCCCGAGCGTGCCCAGACGCCAACGACGCGATCCGGGTAGCGGTTGGCGATGTGGCAACCCCAGACCGCTCCGCCGGAATGGCCCCAAATCGCCCAAGGCACTTCGGTGAGTTCCGCGTGCTTGCTGACTGCTGCGAAAGCTTTCAAGGCATCGAGAAACGCACGTTCGGAGCCGTTTGCGGGCACGCACCACTGGGCGCAATTGCCATTATCGACGAGTCGCGATCCCATCAGGGCGGCATCGTGTTTCTTCGCGAGCGCCTGCCATTGGAGGTCGTCCGAGTGATCGATGCCATTGCGTCCGCAGCCATGTTGCCGCACGATCACCGCGCGAATGGACTTTAACCCCTCTGGAATCCAGAGCCGAAACTCGGCCGATTTGTATTTCTCGCCGTCTTTGGGCGGGATGGCGACATCGAATGTTTGCGCCGACAACGAAGCCATCCCCGCAACAAACGCAACAAAAGTAACTGCAAGACGAACCATGTACCGACTCCCGGAAGGAAATGCGTGATTCACCACAACTGTTGTACGCCGTACGAATCGATCGCCGAGTCGGTGCTGACCAGCGGTATCGCTTCCGCCAACGCCTGCGCGATCAGCAAGCGGTCGAATGGGTCTTTGTGATGGAATGGCAGCGTCGCCACGATTGCCGTGTGTCTCGGCTCGATGGGTAGAATTTCAAAGTCGTTGCCAGCAATTCCGCGTCGCATGAAGTCGTCGTAAGTGGCAAA
>JANXNT010001049.1 GCA_025353985.1 Limnoglobus sp. | reverse complement strand
GTCGTCGTCGCCGAACCGAGTGGCGATGACATCGGCGTCCAAACCTTGCTCTCGGAGGTAACGGGCCAGAACGGATGCGAACCCGTGGGTCGCGAGCACCCGAGTGGCTCCGCTTTCCCGAACTGCGGTCAGAAGCCCCGGCCAGTCGGCGTGATCGGAAAGGACGAAGCCGCGGTCCACCGAGCGCCTCCGGCGCGCCCCGCGGACACACATCCACCCGGACGCGAAGCTCGACGAGGCAGGTTCGAACTTTTTCGCCCAGGGCGATCCGTCAGCGGACGGCGGGGCGATGACGAGAGCCCCGGCCCACGGCTTCACCTTCGTCCGGCTCTTGCCAGTGGCCGCAACCGCCTCGCTCACAAGCGTCGTCGGGGGCAGGATGACACCACTTTCCCGATACGCCCGCGTGACTTTTTCGACGGCCCCGTGGGTGTAGATCGGCCCAATCGTGGCGTCGACGCCCGCCATCACGCGCTGTGCCTTCCCGAGCGCGTATGCGTACACGATGCTGGCCTTCCCCGCTGCCTTATTGGCCCGCCACCACTCGTTCACTCCGCCGAAAAGCACATCCGCCGGTTCCCACCGGTAGACGGGTAGACCGAAGGTGGACTCGCTGATGAGCGTGTGGCAGCGAACCGGTTCGAACGGAGCACACGTCGGGTCCGGGTCGAGCTTGTAGTCCCCTGTCACGACCCACACCTCGCCGCCGCGTTCGAGCCGGATTTGTGCCGAACCGAGGACGTGCCCGGCGGGATGAAACGAGACGCGCACGCCGTTGTGATCGACAGCCTCGCCGTAAGGTACGGTCGTGATATCCGCGTCATTTCCGAGCCGCGTTTGGAGGAGGTGTCGGCCCGCGGCGGCCCCCAGGTACTTGCCACATCCCCACCGGGCGTGATCGCTGTGCGCATGAGTGACGACTGCGCGAGGGACCGCGTTCCACGGGTCAATGTGGAACTCACCACTCGGGCAATAGAGCCCGTCGTCGGTCAACGTTACGATAGAGTCGGCCAACACCATCTCCCCTGACTTTTTCCAAAACGCCTGATAAAAGGCAGCATTTCGAAGTCAGATGCGAGGCCTGACGTCTTTAGTAAAGTCAATACCGAGCCATTTTACAAAGTTCGGAGGGTGCCCGGACATCGCCCAGCACCGCTTATGTTGTAGGTGTTTCCAGGGTATGTGTACGGGGCAAACGCGCAAATAAAACTGAGAGCAGTCCGGGGGGCCACTACGCATCGGCTGCGGAATTTATGGATTCAATCTTAAACCGCAACCAGGCGATCCGACATAACCGACGAGTTCGGGAGAACGCTTTCGGCTTCTCCACATTGGATCCGATTTGCGACAGAAGTGCGTCATAAGAGGGCAAACGGTCTGCTCCTCAACTGGTGCAATGACCGCTGCAACTTTATCGACGGGTGCGGAGACAGCACGACCGACATGGTTCCGGGCGGTCCTATTGTGACCCTCTCACTTGGCAAGGAGCGAACCTTTCGGCTCACCTGCGGCAAAGGGAACGAGAAGGCCACCCGTGATTTTGCCGCGATTTTCGCGGTGCGCTAGTCCTAGGCTAAAATGCTGCAACCCGTTCAAACGCATCGGTTTGCGCGACGGAGAGTTTCGCAAAATGCAAGTGAAAGAAATGGGAAAAGCCAGATAGAATCAAAACAATATATTTGAGACCCTGGCGTAATTCATGTCTGGGAAAAATGTGCGATTGTGGGGTACCGGCCTATGCCATGAACCGACGAGCAGAACCGGTCATTGTGGACCGCATCATCGTCCGATGTTGTCGCGAAGCACGATCGGGTCGCGGCAGGTGCAGGATCGCGTCCTGGATATCGGGAGCGAGGTTCAGCAGGTTCATGATCTGGCTGACGCGGGCGCGGCTCACCTGGCCGAGCGATGCCAGTTCCGCATAATTGCCGATCGCTCCGCTCCGGATCGTTGCCTCGCAGCGGATCGACGACGAGGCGTTCGATCTCCTTCGCCGGATCGATTTCGACGAACTCTTCAAGCGGCGAAGCGGTATGCGTATCGCCCCGATCCCGTAGTATCTTCGTTGGCAGACTATATGAACATCATGATCGACACAGGCTAGAATTCGCCGCAAACGGCATCGAACGAACGTGCGGGAACTCGGCAGCGAAACTGGCAGTAGCCACCGCGTAGTCCCGTGCAAAGTGTGCGCCAACGCGATCCCCAGTGGCACTGACTTTGTAGCTGGCCGTAATGTGGCTGGTCCGAAATCCGTTTGCCCAAACTGAGGTGCATGGTAAAATCCCAACCTTTCGCAATCTACACAGGATCGACGATGCGGCTTCTCAGTTACAACATTCACAAGGGGATTGGGGGACTGGATCGGAAGTACAACCTCGACCGCGTCGCTCGCGTCATCGAGCACGAGAACCCGGATCTCATCTGCCTTCAAGAGGTCACCCGGCACGCTCGTCGCACGCTCCACGACGATCAACCGAAGATCCTCACCGCTCGTTTTGCTGCGATCGCGCACGTTTTTCAGATGAACGTCCGTTACCGGGGAGGTGGGTATGGGAACCTGATTCTCTCCCGCTGGCCCGTCGTGGACTCGTACCCACTCTGCCTGCGTTGGGGGCGGTGGAAACCCCGTGGGGCGCAGATCGTCATCCTCGAAACGCCCGACGGACCGCTGCACCTCGCCAACTGGCATCTCGGTCTGCGTAACCGCGAGCGGCACTGGCAGGTAGAAAAGCTACTGTCTCACCACCAGTTTCGTGCGGCGGCGAGACTGCCAACGATGATCGTGGGGGATTTCAACGACTGGCAAAATCAACTCGCTACGGCCGCCCTGGCCGAGCATGGTTTTGAAGAAGCGACGCGACCGGCTTCGCGGTTCCGGTCGTTCCCCGCATTCTTGTCCGTTCTATCCGTGGATAAAGCGTTCCATCGGAACGGAATACGGGTGGCCGAGGCGCGGGTGGTTCGCACGCCTTTAGCGAAGGAGGCGTCGGATCACCTACCGTTGGTGGTCGATTTTCGGTTGGCGGCGCGTGATTAACCACCCTGTGGCGACTCCGACAACGGCCGCGATCACAACCGTCATCCATTGTTTGGCGTCCATCGGCATGATTGCGAAGAAATATGCCGTCGGCCCAACATACATTACCGTCGAGTACAACAGCATCGCAAAGACCACCCACCCGAGCAATCGCCGGTCGCCGTCGCCGACTAACACCACATTCCCTAACCCGCCGAGAATCAGCGTCGATAGCAAGAGAGTCCTCCGTTCCTCCACCTCGTCGCCGACGTACCACACCGCCAACCCGCAGATACCGAGCGTCAGCCCCATCCCGAGTACGAAACGCCCGACTTCGGATAGAAAAGCCACTCGCACTACCGCCTGGGGTGGAACCTTCGACAGCATGATGAGTATGGCCGGCCCACCGATTGTCAGAACGTTGAGTAGCGTCACCTGCTGCGGAAGGTATGGAAACGCTTCGCCGAGTAGCCCAACCGAGATCAGGATGAGCAGCATGGTGTAAACGTTCTTCAGAAGGAACAATTTCGCCGCGCGGCGGACGTTGTGCAGAACGATCCGCCCCTCGGCCAGTGCGTCGGGTAGCAGATCGAAACGGTTCGTTTCCAGCACTAAATCGGCGACGGTCTTGACGGCCGAACAGCCCGCCCCCATTGCGACGCCGAGGTCTGCCGTTTTGATCGAAAGGATATCGTTCACACCGTCTCCGATCATCGCCACCCGCCGCCCTCCTGCTTGAAGGGTCGTGATGATGTCGAGTTTCTGCTGCGGCGTCAACCGCCCGAACACGGAGGTATTCTCGATCATGGCGGCTCGGTCGGGAGCGGTTTCGAGATCGGCCCCCGTACGAACCGG
>JANXNT010000931.1 GCA_025353985.1 Limnoglobus sp. | reverse complement strand
GTTCCCGCCGGTGATGTGCGACCCCGAAGGCATCCATCGCGCGCTGCTGAATATCGTCGGAAACGCGATCGATGCGATCGAAGAGCAACCGGTGGCACGGCTCGAAGTGTCGTTGCGATTATCCGAAGATGGGCAGTGGGTCGAACTCGATGTGACCGACAACGGACCGGGCGTACCCGCCGACAAAGTCGAAGAAATTTTCAAACCGTTCGTAAGCACGAAGGGTAACCGCGGGACCGGCCTCGGCTTGCCCGTTAGCCGAAAAGTGTTGCGCGAACACGGCGGCGACCTGACCGCCGAAGGACTACCGGGCGGCAGCCGCTTCCGGTTACGCCTGCCACTGCGACGCTAACTTATCGCACTTTCATCATCATCGAATCGCTCTGTTGTAACAGGCTCGTGCCGTTCGACGAACGATGCGACTTCACGCGGTGCGGTTGCAATTTCGGTGCGATCATGATGGGGAGTTGGTCGTCGAACTCGACTTGCGAGATACAGGCGCGGAAGGTTTCCGAGCCAGAAATGAAGCCGATATCGACGAGATTGCGGCGTAGCACGCCTTCGATTTCGCCACCACCACCCGGCCCAACGGCAGGCAACGACAAGTAACACGGCGGCGGCAGAACCGCTTTCACGTTCCCCCCGAACATGTTTACGAGTTCGCCGAGTGCGTCCTTCACGAGGTCCGGCGTCGCTTCGCTCGGGTCGTCGAGCGCCATCATCGTTGCCGTCAATCGGCGTGCTAACGATGTCGGCATTTCAATCGAAACCGTGCCCCGCCACGCCCCCGTGATCTGCACGCAGCCGAGCAAACTCTCCGGCCACGCACCCACCGGTTCCGCCGAAGGTTCGACGTCCTGACACAAAATCAACTGCCAAATTTCTGCGATGAACAGCCGGACTTCTTTCGAACCGATAGCCATATGCAACCCCTAATACCGAACGGTGTGTGTATGAAAATTAACCGCGTGGCCGGTAACAGACCGAATCCCCGACCGTTTCCCGACTGTAACCCGCATCGATATTCAACGTCGTCTCGGCCCCGCCGAGGAACAAATACCCATCGCCGCGCAGCACTGTTTTTGCGTGCCGCAGTACCATCTGTTTTGTCGCAAGATCGAAATAAATTAGCACGTTTCGCAACAAGATCAGATCGTACGGCAGCATCGCAGGCCAGGTGCCGATCAGGTTCATCGGGCGGAATTCGATCATCGCACGGATGCTCTCGTGTATCTCCCACGTGGCATCGACTTGGCGGAAATACTTCGACTGATA
>JANXNT010001037.1 GCA_025353985.1 Limnoglobus sp. | reverse complement strand
AGGTGACGCAGGAGGAGTGGGAAGCCGTCACGGGGCTGAACCCGAGCCACTTCAGTCGCAACGGTGCCAGCAAGGACGCGGTGAAGGACATCCCGGATGCGGACCTGAAGCGGTTCCCAGTGGAAAACGTTTCGTGGGATGATTGCCAACTCTTCATCGAGCGGCTGAACAAGAAAGAGAAGGACACGGGCTGGGTCTACCGCATGCCGAAAGAGGCCGAGTGGGAGTACGCCTGCCGCGGCGGGCCAGTAGACAAACATGATGGCGCGTTCGACTTCTACTTTGCGAAGCCGACGAATACACTGCTGCCGGAACAGGCGAACTTTAGACATGACAAGGGTTTAGAGCGGACGTGCAAAGTGGGTTCTTACGAGCCAAACTCGCTGGGGTTGTATGACATTCACGGTAATATTTGGGAGTGGTGTGACGACACTGAGAAATCAGCCGATGGAGCGTTACATCGGGTGATTCGGAGCGGCAGTTGTTTTTTCTTATCTGGAACTTGTGGGGCAGCGTACCGTTCCACGAATCCGGCGTCGCGCCGGGATCTCAACCTCGGCCTGCGTCTGGCCCGCGTTCCCGTCGGCCCGGCCACTGCGGGTGCAACGGCGACCGACCCCGACCGCAAGGCGTTGGAGCCAATCGTGGCCCCGCCGCAGTTTATGGAGGTTCACGGCTTCACACTGGATGCCTTCAAGGAATGGACTGCGAAGTTGCCAAAGGGCTATCAGCCGTCGTGGATTTCGCTGCGAGCTTCTGGCGAAGTGCGCTTCGATGCGGTGGCGACACTCGTACCGAAATCGCGTGAGTGGAAGCTCATCTTCGTGAATCGCGATGACGACAAACCGTATTATGCACTCAAAGCGACGCATCGACTTGCGAGGTGCGGAAATTATAAAGTGGGCGACAAATTCGACTACTTCACACTTGGCATTTTCGACAACCAAGATGGTCAAGAGAGTTCGTATTGGTACGGCAACGCCGATTTCGTCGGCGGGAAAATTCTCGAAGGTTTCAAACTCGAACGCGAACTTAATGGCGTGAAAGAGCGTTGGCTACCGTATTCGCT
>JANXNT010001010.1 GCA_025353985.1 Limnoglobus sp. | reverse complement strand
AAAACCAGAACCCTCGCTTGCGCGTCGGGCTAACAAAACCAGAACCCTCGCTTGCGCGTCGGGCTAACAAAACCAGAACCCTCGCTTGCGCGTCGGGCTAACAAAACTAACATCGATTTACGATTTGTTGCGGTAACGAGCGCTTACCCGTTCCATGAATCGGCGATCATCGTCGGTCAGAGAGGCTTTGCCTTGCCTCGCGATTTTCTCGAGGAGTTCATCCATTCGCTGGTCATCGCGTTGGCGTTCCTCGGTGTCGCGCTGCGTCTTTTCGGCTTTTCGTGCGTCGCGCCAACGTTGGATGATTCCGGGCTTTCGCGCTGCGGGTGCTGGCGGATCGTCTTTCTCGAGGCTCGTGTAACCTTGCGAGAAATCGTAGCCAAACACGCGGTTTTCGGTGTCCATTTCGGCCGTCAATGTGCGGTAACAATGGAAGCCGATGAACAGCGCGAGGCCGACGAGGATCGATTCGTTTGTGGCAAAAGAAATCACGAGCATGACCGCCGCACTGGCGTAACCGATGTAGCAACACGTGATCGTAGCGGTACGGTAATCGCGACGTGCCCAGATGATCGAGTGAATCAGCCGTCCGCAGTCCATCGGATACGCGGGGATTAGCATGTTGAACAGGAATAACCACCAACTGAGCCAGTTGATTCGCCAGACCCAGATCGCCCACGTCGGCAGTGCGGCCCGTTCGACGGCTTCAAACGGAGCATCGGCCGAAACGAGTTCGCCCGTCGTTTTCTTCATCAACGACTTCGCCGGTTCAGCGGAACCTACCACGTAGTATTTGTCCGCGTAGGTGCTAGTGTAGCTGCGGCCGTCCTGGTAGTTATAAGTGTTTGCGGTGATCGCATTTCCGAACGGATTGAGCGACGCGAGCGGCGAGAACCCCGCCGAGAGCATCGCCAAACAACACGCGATGCAGATGACGAAGTTGACCGCGGGGCCAGCGAGCGTCGTGATGAAATTCGCCCGTGGCGTGTGGGGAACATCGACATAGGCCAACCCACCCAGTGGCCAGATTAAGATCTCTTCCGCTTGGCCTTCCACCCAGCGTGCCGCGAAACAGTGGCCGTATTCGTGGAGCAAAATCAGCCCGAAGACGATGCCAACCGTCATCATGAACAGGTCGAACCAATGGACGCGACCTTCGGTGATGTACACCACGCGCAAGAAGATCGGTAGCGTGATCAGGAAGAAAAACAGGTGGATTTTGACGTGGATGCCGAACGCTCGGTAGAGCGGCAACGCCCATTTCATCGGATCGTGCATCAGTCCCGCCCTACCGCAAGAACTCGGAGTTCACATACTGCAATAGCTATCTTAGCATTGCGGCCCGGCCATCGCAACGCGACGGGAAAAACAGACTGAGTTGCGAGTGGCGCGGAGATAGTCGATAGTATTCGTATGCCTTTCCCGAAACTGGAGGTCTTCGATGAAACGTTCAGCCCTTTTAATGTTCGCCCTGTTCGGCATTCTCTCCCTGGCTGTTACCGCTCGCGAGCCAGACGCGAAGCCGATTCGTGCTCTATTGGTGATCGGCGGCTGTTGCCACGATTACGCGAAGCAGAAGCAGATTCTGACGAAGGGAATTTCCGAACGTGCGAACGTGCAGTGGGCAATTGCCTACGATGCCGACAAGGGCACGAAGCACCTTAACCCCGCCTACGAGAAGGCCGATTGGGCGAAAGGCTACGATGTCATCGTTCACGACGAATGCTGTTCGGATGTCAAAGACAAATCGCTCGTGGATCGCATTCTGCAGCCACACCGCGACGGCCTGCCTGGCGTAATTCTGCATTGTGGGATGCACTGCTACCGCACGGAAGGCTATCCGAAAGTGACGACGCCGTGGTTCGAATTTACTGGCCTCGCCTCGACCGGCCATGGCCCACAAGCCCCCATCGCCGTCAGTTTCACCGACAAAACGAACATCATTACCAAGGGCCTCAGCGATTGGAAAACCGTCAACGAGGAGCTTTACAACAACTTCACGGGCAAGTTGCTCGACACCGCCACGCCGTTAGTGAAAGGCGTGCAAACTTACAAAGACAAAGCGGGTAAGGAAATCACCGCCGACGCCACCGTGGCGTGGACGAACCTCTACGAGAAGAAAACGAAGGTCTTCGCCACAACGCTCGGCCACAACAACGACACCGTCTCCGACGAACGATATCTCGAACTCGTGACTCGCGGTTTATTGTGGTCCGTCGGCAAACTGGATGAGGAGCATCTCAAGCGCGCAAAGAAAGTGATGATCGACGATTAGAGATTGAAAACAGCAGAATTAACCACGGAAATCTAGCGTCAGAAAGGGAGACGACGGAACGGTTACGACCGTGCCTGTCACATCCTGTAAATCGTGTCGAAACCACGCAGATGCGGATCGATGTTTCGGTTTCGCTGGGGTATCGCTCGCGTTGTCCGGGGTGCGCGGTCGAAGATCGTAAGGGTTCGATTTTCCACCACGGATGACCAACATGAGAATCGCTCGCATCGCCACGTTCGGCATTATCGCGCTCGCTGCGTTTCACGTTACAACCGGCCAGGCGACCGCACAGTTTATCGGGCCATATAGCGGGTATGGCTTCGGCGGGTTCAGTGGCTACGGTTACGGTGGGTTCGGCGGCTATGGCTACGGCGGATTCGGCCCGCGCTACGGCGGCGGTTACTACGGTTATCCCGGTGCGTTTGGCAGTTTCTGGACGAACGGGCGTTCCCTTTACGGCCCGCCCGTCGCCACGGGTGCCCCGATACCGGGTTCGTTCGGCGGGAGCGACGCGAGCTACAACTATAGTAGCCCCGGTAGTTATTCACCGTATTTCTGGAACGGCCGTCGCGGCGTCTCCGGTGCCTCTCGCGACTTTGCCCCCGTCGTGGCTCCTGCCGACTACAACGGCCCCCGCTTCGCCACACGCGATGTCAAACGACGATACGCACAAGACAAAGCCAATCCACAAGCCGCCATCGACCGCGCCTACCGCGACGCGGGCAGACCCAACCCGCGCTGAATTCTGCGAAAAACATACGCTGAGGCAATGCGCGATAACTACACTTTCAGGGTAAGTGACACATACCCGATGAGAGCCTCCACGTATCCCATGGAGTCAGAATTGTCCACATTCACAACGTCAACCGGATCGAATGATCCGTATCTGGACTTACTCAAGAAATCGTTGACGGCCGCGCTGTATCCGGAAAGTAGCTGGCAAGTCGTTACGGGAGTTCGAACCGGTAAACCGAGCATTGGCGCACGAATGCGACAGTGGATTCTCAACCGGTTGCGAATGCGGGGATTGCTACTCGTACGTTGGAAACCGTTTGAAATCGAGTCGCGGAATCGTGGCGAAGACTGGCCCTGTTTTGGCTACTCGATGGTCGGATTGGCACGGATGGACAATATCCAGATGTGCGTGGAGACGGTCTTACACGAAGGTGTGCCTGGTGACCTCATCGAAACGGGCGTTTGGCGAGGCGGTTCAACAATCCTTATGAAAGCGATACTGTCTCGCAATGCGATACAGGACCGGACAGTGTGGGTCGCCGATTCGTTCGCAGGGCTTCCTTCACCGACCAATGTCATCGATCGCGAGCAGGCCAGTTACGACCTCGCCGGCATGTCGTATTTGGCAGTATCGCAACAAGAAGTAAGCGAAAATTTTGCCCGTTTCGGATTGCTGGACGATCGCGTGCGGTTTCTCAAAGGCTGGTTTTCCGATACACTTCCGACTGCTCCGATCGATACCCTTTCCGTTTTACGGCTTGATGGTGACATGTACGAATCGACGATGGATGCCTTGAAGCCGCTTTATCCGAAAGTCAGCGTCGGCGGTTTCGTGATCGTCGACGATTACCATAGTTGGCCTGGGTGCAAACGGGCGATCGACGAGTATCGCGAAACGCAACGAATAACCGATCCGCTCGTTCCAATCGATGGTCATGCCGTCTGGTGGCGAGTGACTCGTTCGTTGCCTACGCCGGGCACAAAATGATCGCGTCGACGATATCGGTCGTCGTATTGAGCTACAACCGCCCCGAATCGTTGGCGACGGCGCTCGCATCGGTTTTCAACCAATCTGGACATAATCTCGATGTGATCGTCGTCGATAATCTCAGCCCGAACAGTACCGAAATTGCCCGGATTGTCGCCGTATATCCGCTCGTCCGATTCTTGCCGCAAACGAAAAATCTCGGCTTTGCGACCGGGATGAACATCGGCATCCACGCCGCGACTGGCGAATATCTCCATCTCACCGAAGATGACATCACACTCGACGCTGGCTTTTATGATGAGCTACTTCGACACGCCAAACGAAACCCATGTGCGTTGCTATCCGGACTGTTGCGAGAACGCGGTCGCGAGGAGTGTCTGTTCGCCGGAGCGAGACTCCACATCGGTTGGCGGTACACGCAACAGACCACTACATCGCCGGAAAATAGCGACTGTTACTCCACAGAGATGCTGGTCGGATCGATGATCTTTGGACTTCGAACTGTGTTGCTGCACGTCGGCGGATTCCGTGATGAGTTCTTCGTGTACTTTGAAGATGCCGAATTCAGCTGGCGTGCCCGGTTGCGTGGCGTTCCCTTGTTCCTCGTACCGTCAGCCTGTGGCTGGCATAAACCCGCACAATATCATTTCAAACCCTTTATCGAGTTTCACAAACTCAAAAACTACTTTGCGATCAATCTGCTTTACATGCCGATTGTGCCATTAATTTTGCTCGCAGCGAAATATTTCTGTTACACGACAGTACGCAAAGCGTCTGAAGGTCGAAGCCTGTCTTTTCTGTTTCGCATATGGATCAAGAGCTTGCGAGCAATTCCATTTTATCTTCTGGAACGCCTGCGTATGCGTCGATAACGGTCGCTGGAATTGATTTTGCCCCAGATCGGTATTATGCTTACAGTCTAATGATTGTCTCATAATATCGGGGCTTCGTGTTATGTCACATAGGTTCGCCGGGTTGACACTTCTGACAATCGCACTTCTTTCGCTCGGATGCGCCAAGAAAGACCCGTTTAACCGGCAGGAAGTTTCGGGCACGGTCACGCTCAAGGGCAAACTCGTTGAGTCGGGTTCGATTTACTTTGAACCGCAAGAAGGGCAGGGCGTCGCGACGAATGCGAGCATTAGCAAAGGCGTGTTTCGGCTGCCGAAGGCCACCAACGGCCTCTCGCCCGGTAAATACAAATGGGATCTCGTCGTAATGGACAGCCCTGGACCCGGTGGGGAGGGTGGCGGGGCGGACACGGGTGTCATACCGAAGAACCTGATCTTACCGAGCCAAACGGGCAAAATCTTCGAAGTGATCGTCGGCCAAGAAACCAAGCTCACAATTGAAATTCCGTAACACCGATTCGTACGGTTCTCTTGCCGCTTTTATCGCGGCTTTCTTCATTGGAGTCCTTTCATGCGTCTCAAGAAGGGTTTTACGCTCATCGAGCTACTGGTGGTGATTGCGATTATCGCGATCCTTATCGGTCTGCTGCTGCCCGCCGTGCAGAAAGTGCGTGAGGCGGCGGCCCGTGCCACTTGCCAGAACAATCTGAAACAAATCGCACTCGGCTGCATGAGCTACGAGAGTGCGTACATGCGGTTGCCACCCGGCGAAACGCGAAGTGGCGTTTTCGGTACGTGGGCGGTCCCCGTGTTGCCGTTCATCGAGCAAGAAAACATCTTCCGCATCTACGTCAATTTCGACGAATCGGTAG
>JANXNT010001007.1 GCA_025353985.1 Limnoglobus sp. | reverse complement strand
GAAACGCACTCCGAACCGCTGGTAATCGCGGCCCGCCGTGCGTTGCTGTTGAAGGTTCTCGAATCGGGGTTCGCGACAATCGACGACGTTCGCGCCGTCATTCCGCTACCGCCATCCGCGAATCCCAAAGCCTTCGGTTCGGTGCCTGGCGCGCTGGCGCGGGCCGGAATCATCCGCGACGCCGGGTTCGTGAAAACGACCCGTGCGATTGCACACTCACGCAAGAATATCCGCTGGGAGTTGCTCGATGCCGCGAAAGCGCACGCCTGGCTTGCCGCACACCCGGCATTTCTCACCGCTCACGCTACCAACTGATCGACCGCGACACACGCAACCCCGGCACATCGCCGGGGCCGCACGTCATCTACTTTGAGGGCTACATGGATTATTCAAATGCGACTTCTAACGGCAAGCCAACGAGTGGTTTCGCCGGGTTCGGATCCGCGCCGGAAATCACGCTTCTACCGCCGGGGTTCTACAACGCCCGCGTTCTGAAAGGCGAGTGTTGCAGCACGAAAGCCGGGGCCGATGCCTATCGGATGCGCTTCGAAGTGACCGATGGCGAACAGGCCGGACGCACCGCCGTTCGCACCTGGACGTTCTCAGCGAATGCGATGGTTTACGCGCAACGCGACCTGGCACCGTTTGGGCTGACGACAACGGAGAAGCTGCATTCGCCGTTTCCGTCGGGGGGCCGGGAATACCTCGTTCGGCTTGTGGTGGCACTTCAACGCGGAAACGATGGCATCGAGCGGAACGACATCAAACGCATCGAGTTGCTTCGCGTCGTCGATTCGCCGGCCGCCGGTTTCCTGCTCGATGACGCAAGCGAAGGGGGACCGCGTTCGTGAGTGACACGCCCTTCCACGTCGGCGCGTACGTCTCTGGGGCGACGGCTTCGCCCCGGAGTCTCGTTCGACACGCGGACATTCTGAACGCCTACGCCGATGGCAACTTTCCCAACGACTGCGAAGCCTACCTTTCGCACTACGTGTTCGGGCCGGAAATGCGCGAACACTATCGAACGAACCGGAACTCGGTGGCGGGGTTCGCGGGGCCGTGTGGCTGCCGGTATCTCATTCTCAACATCGATCGTGCGAACCTCGATGAAGCGCTGGCCGACGCTCGCAAATTGTCTCAGACGATCCTGCAACGCTATCCGGAAGTCGAAGGACAAATCCCGATTTACTTCTCGGGGGGCAAGGGGTTTCACATCCTCGTAGAACTGACGCACGAACCGCCGCCGGTCGTGGGCTTTCCACACATTGCCCGCACGTTCGCGGAAATGCTGGCAGACAACGCGGGTGTGAAGATCGACACCGCGATTTACGACATTAACCACATCGTTCGGCTTCCGAACACGCGACATCCGCGAACGGGGTTGTTCAAACGCCGGATCGACTTCGAGACGTTGTTCATGAGGGATATGGACGCAATTCTCGAATCCGCGAAGCGGACTTCGGGCGACGGAATTCCGACCGTGCGGCAACCCGTGAAACAACTCGCCGAAGACTGGCAGGTGGCCGAACGAGAAACGGCACGCAAGGCGACCGACCGCGCCGCCGTCCGTCGCGACTTCGGTTCGACCGATGCGCGGGCACCGAAATACTTCATGGATTTACTTCGCTTCGGCGTATCCGAAGGCGAACGTCATCATGCGATTTTCCGAAGCGCGGCCTGGTTGACCGAACAAGGCGCACCGGCTTCGCTCTGCAAGGCCCTGATAACCGAACCGGCTCTCGATGTGGGGCTGACGCCGAACGACGCCGAACGGCAAATCCAGTGCGGCATCGAACACGCTCGCAGACAGGGACAACAGAGAAGCGAAGGGGGGCCATCCGAATGAGACCGGCTTTCATCACCGGATCGGCACTGTTCGGCACCTGGTTCGCGGAACTGGAACGCGGGGAACCGCCCGTGAGGTTCGCTCTGCCTTCCCCCTTCGCTTCTCTCGACATCCGACCGGGGCGAATGATGTTGTTCGGCGGCCCGCCGGGTGGTGGGAAAACAGCCGCACTCATGCAAATCGGCATCGACTTGCTTCGGATGAACGATGCGGCGCGGTTGCTCGTAGCGAACGTCGAAATGTCTCCTGTCCTGTTGTTCGAGCGCGTCGCGTCTCGCTTGTCGGGTGTACCGCTGACGACGATTGCGGATCGCACGTTGACGACGGACGAACGCGAACGGGTACGGGTGGCCGTGGCGTCGCTCGAACCCATCGCCGCACGTCTGGCATTCCTGAACGCGCCGTACACCCTCGAACACGTCGTGAGTGCGGGAATGGCGTTCGGGGCGAACGCGATGATCCTCGACTACATCCAACGCTTCACGGTGGGCAACGATGCGAAGACGCAACGCGAACAGATCGACAGTGCCGTTTCGGTGCTACGCCGCGTCTGCGATGCGGGCGCGGTTGTGCTTGTGGCCGCCGCCGTCTCTCGCCAGAAGGGCAACACTGGATCGACCTATTCCGGCCTGAACCTGGCATCGTTTCGCGGTTCGTCGGAACTCGAATTCGGTTGCGATTCGGCAACCCTGTTGATCGACGATGGTGCGGGCGGAATCACGTTCCAATGCGAGAAGAACCGCTTCGGGGCCGTAACGGACATTCGCACCGCGTTCGACCCGACCCGGCAGACGTTCGCCCCACACGTCGAAGTATCCGGGTTAGCGAACTTCGACGCCACCGAACCGGCGCGGGCGACTCGGAACCCGAAGGGGGGCCGCCCGTGAAACGCCTGACGATGAAAGAGGTAACCGAGCAACACGGCGGGAAACTACCACCCGACGCCACATTGCGGGCCGACGACGAACCCGATGCAGCACGCCCACAGAAGGCCAAACGCCGAACGACGCGCAGCGAACGCTTCGCGATGCTGAACGACTTTACGGACTTCGGGCTTTCCAAACTGACCGGCACGGAACTGAAAGTCTGGCTGATACTCTTCCGCGACACGAAGGCCGCGACGGGAACGGCTCGAACCGGTCAAGCCGACATCGCACGCCGTGCGGGTGTTACGACACGTGCGGTTCGGAAAGCGATCTCGGAATTAGTTGCGAAGGGGTTCGTTCGAGTGGTTCGCCGTGGCCGATTGAACGTCGGCCCATCGCAGTATCGACTGACCGCAACGGGCCACGCATGAGGAACGGGCGTTCCTACTGCATGAGGAACAAACCGGTTCGCCACTGAGGAACGCCCGTTCCTCTATCCCAGAAGGGACCAACACGCTGCCGACGTTGTGCGCACAGTCGTCGAATTCCGAAGCCCAAAAACAAACCCACAAAACGCACCTGACGCGCCGCGTGCCGTCGGGTATACTTCACCCGCCTTATGGCCCGAACCCGGTACCCGCGAACTGAGAAGCGCGGGCCGGGGGACGGCCACCTCTCAGAAAGGCCATCACCGTGGCTAAGCCATTCAAACCGACCCGAACGTTCCCGCTACCACCGAACTCCGAACTCGTAGACATCGACGGACGCCCGCACGTTCGTATGAAGGAACGCGGGAAGCCGGTTCATTATCCTCTCACGAAAAATGCTCGAAGCTACCTTCGGCCCTCGAAGAAATGGCACTTTGAACTTCGCGACGCGAACGGCACAGTTCGCCGCATCATGGGGTTCGCCGATCTGAAGGCGACGGAACAACTCGCTGCGGAAATGTCGCGGAAGTCCGAACGCCAAGCTGCCGGGTTCACCGACGCGACCGATACACACGCCCGCCGTCCGCTCGCCGAACATCTAGCCGACTACGCCGCCGCCCTAGGCGGGAAGGGGGACACCGCCGATCACG
>JANXNT010001002.1 GCA_025353985.1 Limnoglobus sp. | reverse complement strand
GCAGATCGAGCACGAGGCCATCGAGAAACTCCGGCGGCACGCGAACGAGGATCGTGCCTTTGACCTTGCCGTTCGGCAGTTTCTCGCTGTTGACGGTCCCGACGAACGCGCCCTTAATATTGGTCACCAACTTCGTCACGCCCGCCACCGCCGAGTCGAACGACTCGATTTCAAACTCGATCTCCCCGGATCGCAAGATGATCTTCCGCACCGCAGTCTCAGCGGCAGATACCTCGGGGACTTTGATCGCCGCGATGGCGGGAAGTTGCATATTGAGTGCAACGACTTCACCGCAGGGGTTTCGCATCATTCCTACCGAGGAGGGTGGTTTTTTCACGTTCGGCGAGCTTTTTCTCTATTCTGTCGCCATCTTGATCACTCCGATCAAAGAGCCGGACGTCGTCTTTCCCTCTCACATTTTTGCCCAGCTCCCCGAAGCGATAGTGACTGGGTGCGAAGCCTTTTGACTCTGAGAGGCCGCGCTCATCTGTTACTCCCACTTGGGCTTCAACATGTAGCTTCGGAACCTCGGCTTTGTCTAAAGTCTTCGCATCGATTTCGGCATCCAGCACAGAATCGAGGCCCGCATCTGGATTAAACAGGCCATTTGTGTTTCGTCCACTTTCACGTCCGAATTTTGGCGTCGATCCTGGCACCATCATGTAATGGTCATTGAAGTTCGCTACGGATGATTGCGGAGCTTCTCTCCAGAAATTGACGCTGCCAGGTGCGGGCGCTTTGGCGAATGCGACGTCATTCCTTGCCGCTTCGCTGCCTGGGAACGGCATCCCGCCATTTTGAAGCAGTTGCTGCCCGCCGAGCGAAACGGCCCCGACGCTGACCGATGCGGCTAGCCCGTAGGCGACGTAGCGCGCCCAGCGCGTGCGTCGTTCGTGCGGCTTCGCTTCCACGTTGCGTAAACTGCGAACGATGCGATCTTCTAGCGTTGCGGTGGGCCGCAGTGGCGCGAACAACGCCTGTAATGCCTTGTCGGTGGAACGGGAATCCGCGAGCATCCTCGCACACTCCGCGCAGTCTTTGATGTGTGCATCGAAGGTGATGTGCTGAGTGGCCGTCAGCCCGTCGGCGAGGTAAGTCGCGATCTGTTCTTGAATCGTTGCATGGTCGTTCATGGGTAGTCCTTCAAAGGGGTTTCGCGCATCCGGTGGGATGGGCGAACGTCACCCATTTTCCGTTTGCAGGTCGGCAGGCAGGCGTTCGCGGAGCAGTTTCAGGCCGCGATGCAGCAACCCGCGTAAAGAGCCATTGGTGAGTCCGAGTTGCGTGCCGATCGTTTCCGCGTCGGCACCGGCGAGGTAACGCAGCGTGAGCGGCAACTGGTATTCTTCGGGCAACGAACGCAGTGCCGAGAGAACCTGTTCGCGTCGTTCGTTCTTTTCGAGTTGCTCGCCGGGAGGCGGCTCGGTTGAGGCCACGAATGACAACGTGCTGTCATCGCGTTGGGGCGTCAGTCGTTTTTGCCGCGAATGATGCCGGGCATCGTCGGTGAGTGCGTTGCGGGCAATCGACAACAACCACGCACGAAACCCCTCCGGCGACCGCAGCCGATGCAACGACCGAAACGCGAGCAAGTAAGTTTCCTGCACGAGATCTTCGGCCTTATGGACGTTGCCACACTCCAATATGAGGCGTGCGTAAACCAATCGCGATGTGCGATGAATTAGCTCCTCGAATGCGGCACGGTCGCCGGTATCGCGAGCACGGATAACCATCGCAGTATCGTCGTCGCTCATGTGTCCCTCGCTAATAGAGACGCGAACGCGGGGGCGGGCGCACGGTGATTTTGGAAATCGATCGGTGATGGCTTCACCGAATACAATATCCGCACTGCGAAAAACCGATGGTCACGAAGGGTCATTCATGCGAATTTTGTTGACGAACGACGACGGTATCTACGCTCCGGGCTTGCGTGCGTTACGCATGGAATTGAAGAAAATCGGCACCGTGACGGTCGTGGCACCCGCGACCGAACAGAGTGCGGCGGGGCACTCGGTTACGCTCCTCGTTCCGCTACTTGTGAATGAGGTTTACGAAGACGATGGCCAAACGCGCATCGGTTGGGCGGTCGAAGGGCGACCGGCCGATTGCGTGAAACTCGCACTTCTGGAACTGCTCAAAGAGCCGCCCGACCTGATCGTGAGTGGGATGAATGCCGGCTCGAATGCCGGTATTAACGTCATCTATTCGGGGACTGTCGCCGCCGCCGTCGAGGGGGCGTTCTACCACCACACGGCGATTGCGTGCTCGCTCGAATACGACAAAAAGATCTACGATTTTCCCAAAGGTGCGAGTTACGCGCGGCAGGTCGTCGAGCAGATTCTCGCGAACAAACCCGCACCGGGAAGCCTATACAACGTCAACGTGCCGGTGCTCGAACGCGGGCCGATCCGCGGCATCAAAGTCATGCCACAAAATGTCTCCACGTACCGCGAGAAATTCGACCGCCGCGTGAACCCGCGCGGCCGGACTTACTTCTGGAT
>JANXNT010000961.1 GCA_025353985.1 Limnoglobus sp. | reverse complement strand
GGCGATCCCCGTCAGGCTGTAATAGCCCGCCGAGTTGTGGTTGTTCATTTTGACGGCGTGCTGCATACAGCGAATCACCGTCAATTTGTCCGCCATTTTCGCGAGTTTCGGCAGCTTTTCGCCAAAAATCACTCCGGGGATGCTCGTCTTCGTGGCACCGTACCAACCGCGCACGTTGTCGGGTGCTTCGGGTTTCGGGTCGAAGGTTTCGTGCTGCCCCGGTCCGCCCCACTGGTGCAAAAAGATGATCGATTTCGCCCGCGCGGTACGGGTCTTGCGCGTTTCCGCAGCGAGGAGTTGCGGTAATCCGAGGCCAAACAGCCCCGCACCGCCGACGCGAATCGCCGCCCGCCGCGTCGGGTTTGTTCGTTGTGTGTTCATGTTGTGTCGAGCTTACACGAAACGGCGCACGGTTGCAAACAGAGCGGTTGCGTGATCCGCAAGCTATAGTCATATCACCGGGGATTGGTAAACTCCCTTCGGTGGCAAAATAGGCACAGTCGGCGGTATTCCACCTACACTGCGAGGCGAGCATGGTTTTCGACTGGTTATTCGGACGCAAAAAACGCTCGCAGTCGGACCGTACCGAACGGAACGCGGTCATTCGCCGGATTGTCACGGCGGCGGCAAAGACGGGCAATAAGAACCTCGCACTGGCAGACTCGAAGGTGACGATTCTGGCGACGCTCGAAGCCACCGAGCACGATGCTTCGAATTCGTCGGTGAACCTCGTCGAGAGCGTGGGCAAGATCGACGCGCCGGAGATTCCGCAAGATCGCATCGCACAGCGTGCCTACGAAGTCTGGGTTCGCCGTGGCCGACCGAGTGGCACGGCGGATCGCGATTGGAACGAAGCGGTCGGTGAACTGCGTGCGGAAATCGCGGGTGCGAAACCCGAAATGCCGTTGTTGAAGTCGCGGTGACGATTGCCGTCCGCGAAACGGCCATCGCCGATTCTCGCTTCGCCCGCTGGGACGCCCGCTGGAAGTTGGCCGCACTGCTCATCGCATCGGTCGGCGTCGCCACCTTGCGACAACCCGCCCCCGCCACCATCGCTTTCCTCTGTTCGCTCATCCTGTGTGCCATCGCGAAGTTACGCTATCGCCACGTTCGCGACCGTGTGATGCTACTCCTTTTCGGCATTCTGCCGTTCATCGCGATCCTGCCGTTTGCGATATCCGACGATGGCGATGGCCCCGCGTGGACAATCGGCTTCCTGCGTGCCAGTGAAAGCGGCCTGATCCAAGCGGCGGTGTTGGTGGCACGATGTCTCACCATCGGCCTGTTGGCGATGATCCTTTCCCGCACGGCACCGATCCCGCAAACGCTCGCCGCCGCACACGCACTGTACGTTCCCGCCACGCTCGTGCTGATCGCGCAACTGGCGTTTCGCTACATTGGCGTGCTGTTCGAGGAAGCCCGCCGGTTGCGGATCGCGCTCTGGTGCCGTGGCTTCCGCGCGAAAACCAATCGCCACACGTACCACACGCTCGGCTCGGTGGCGGGTGCGTTGCTCGTTCGCGGTGGCGAACGGGCGGAACGCGTCTCGGCCGCAATGCACTGCCGCGGCTTCGACGGCACCCCGCGCGCACTGCAACAATTTCGCACCGTGCCGCAAGATGTATTTGGGTTTGTGCTGGTACTGTTCGGTACGGTGGCAAT
This sequence comes from Limnoglobus sp., assembly GCA_025353985.1. Lineage (GTDB taxonomy): Bacteria > Planctomycetota > Planctomycetia > Gemmatales > Gemmataceae > Limnoglobus. Next base: position 807 of record JANXNT010000961.1, on the reverse strand, counting down.
CGTGTTGTGGGACCGCTTGTAAACTTCGAGGCTTCCGATGGAACGTGGGATCGCACTGCAAGCGCGTGAGGCGACGCACCGGTATGCCGATGGGCGTGTGGCGCTCGACCGCGTGACGTTTACGGTTGCGACGGGGGAAAGCGTTGCGATTGTCGGGCCGAACGGCGCGGGCAAAACGACGTTGTTCCTGCGGCTGTGTGGGGTACTCATTGGCGCACGCGATCAATTTTCCGTGCTCGGGCTGGACCCTGCCGACCCGAAGCATCGCAAGCAATTACCGCAAACCGTCGGTGTGGTATTTCAGAATCCGGACGATCAACTTTTCAGCGCGACCGTCACCGAAGATGTCGCGTTCGGCCCGTTAAACCTCGGCTGTTCGGAAGCAGAAACGCTTGCGAGAGTGGAAAAATCGCTGGCGAAGGTCGGCCTGCCGGATCACGGCGACCGCGTACCGAACAAGCTTTCCGGCGGCGAAAAACGCCGTGCCGCACTGGCAACTGCACTCGCAATGCGACCGGAGATTTTGCTCCTCGACGAGCCATCGATGTTCCTGGACCCGCGCGGCCGACGCGAACTCATCGCGCTGATTCGCGAACTATCGTGCACGAAATTGATCGCGACGCACGATCTCGAATTGGTGCTCGACACCTGCTCGCGGGTGTTATTGCTCGATTGCGGAAAAGTCGTCGCGGACGGCCCGACGGTGGAGATTCTTTCGGATGCCGTGCGGATGGAGCAACACGGCCTCGAAGTCCCGCAACGATTACAACGCGGAGCGGGGTAAAGTTGGGTCCAGTAGCAGGCACA
>JANXNT010000932.1 GCA_025353985.1 Limnoglobus sp. | reverse complement strand
ACAAAACTGGTCAGGAACCGAATCCCACGGCTCGTTACGACGCGCTCGAAGCGTGGGCACGGAGTCGATTTCCGCAACTCGGTTCGGTGCGGCATCGCTGGAATGGCCAGGTATTCGAAACGCTCGATGGTCTGGCGCTGATCGGTGCGGATACTTCTGCGGGGAAGAACGTGTACGTGGTTACGGGCGATTCCGGAATGGGCCTCACGCACGGCACACTTGCCGGTTCGCTGATCGCCGACGCGATCATGGAACGCAAGAACGACTGGGCGGAACTTTACGACCCGGCTCGATTGTCGATTCAAACGACGGGAACGATGTTGCGCGAAAATGCGAACACCGCCGGACAATACCTCGACTGGCTGACATCCGGCGATAATGGCGACCCGCTCGCGTTGGCCGAGGGCGAAGGTATGATCGTTCGTAAAGGGCTGTCGAAACTGGCGATTTGCCGTGTGCATGGCGAAAGCGGTTTGACCGTACTTTCGGCGACTTGCCCGCACTTCGGTGCGATCGTCCGCTGGAACAACGCCGACCAAACCTGGGATTGCCCGTGCCACGGCTCGCGGTTCAACGCCGATGGCCGCGTCCTCCACGGCCCCGCTACAACCGACCTGAAACCCGTGGCAATCGAAGCAGAAATCCCCGCACAATTGAGTGCGACATGACCGTGAAAAATTAGCCGCGACGCGCAGGCTTTGCGTAGCGGAGCGCGTGGACTTCACCCATATTCAGTCGATCCCTCCGAATTGGCGTGAAGCGCACGCGCTCCGCTGCGAGGACTCCGCGTCGCGGCTAATTCGCGTTCATTGAATAGGCGATTCGCATCACTTGCCGTTGAATCTGACGACCAATAGCACGATTATGCCAACGCCCACTGCCACGAGTGCGGCGGCGCGGGCGATTTTCCAACTGCTCCACGGCCGTTTGCCGACGACTTTGCCCGAACGGCCGTTGATCAGAATTTGGAATGTCTGATCGTGATAGCGATACGCCGCCACCCAAACGGGCAACAGCAGGTGCTTGAAGGTGATTGCCGAGTACTTCGATTTCTTGTCGTCGACTCGCTGATGGTCGCCGCCGATGTCGCGACAAATGAGCCGAGTGATTTCCGGCTCGATCAGCGATTTTGCGATTTGAAAGCCTTCTTTTAGGCCGATGGTGTATCGTTCGGTTTTGAAACTGCTCAGGAACTCCGGCTGAAATGGCTCCAGTTTGGCAATCTCCCATGGCTCCAAATTATCGGTGAGCGAGTCTGGCAAACTCTTCGATGCAATCACGAGCACATCGTCGAAGAAATGCTGGACTTCGCCTGTTACGGAGGACCAACGGATGCGAATCACCGTTCGCGTTTCGGTGCGGCTGTTGCCGTTGGAATCGGTGACGGTGTAGGTTTCGTAGTCGGTGTAATTGTCGCCGCGCTGGCCTTCGTAGAAGGTGTATGTCATGGCATCGTACGTCCAGAACGGTACATACACACCGGAGAGTTGCCCGAGGTTTGCAATCTTCTTTAGTTCGGTCGGCGCGAACCAGAGTTCGTGTAGCCAGGCATCGAATTTCTCGCGGGCTTTTCGCAAATCAATACTAAACGGCAGCAGGCATTCCGGGCAGATCATTCCCGCGACGGCAACGGGTTGATTGACGAGGTGCGTCGCGCAGAACGGGCATTTGTCGGTTACGACATTTTCTTCGAGCAACACGAGTGCGCCGCAACCGGTACAGCGCGTCTGCGATTCGCGGCCCGGTATCGGCTTCGTCTGGCCGTCGAGATTTTCGAGATATTTTAGGTAGTCGCGCTCGACGATGGTGTCGTCCGAACCGCGTGCGATTTTCTCTTGGTGGCCGCAATACGGGCACTGCAATCCACGGATTTTCGGATCGAAATCGAGTCGCGCGCCGCACTGGATGCAAGGGAACTGCTTCCCTTGTGGTGGGGCTTTCGTCACCGCGGGTTCTTTGCGAATCGGCGGCGGGGCATCGGTCGGTGCGTCGGGCATGGTCGTCAGCACCTGAATTCAGTGTCCCATTTGGGCAATGTTCAAAAACGAAAAACAAAACTTCAACCGCAGAGGGCACTGAGTACGCAAAGAAGAAAATCAAATCCTGTAATCGTTTACACTGGGTAGAATTCGCTTCATTTTGAACCGTGCGGAAATCATAAATATTCTGCACGAGGTCACGCAGCCCATGTGCCATTACAGTCAAATGAGACAGTGAATGCATTTCGTATCGTTACTTCGGCAGTGGTGGTGGCATCTCGCCGAACAACGCCAGCAGTTCCGGGACGGTATCGGCGGCCACCCAGTTCGGCGTCCCCGCCTTCCATACCAGCGAACTCCGCTTCACTTCGCCCGTTTGAATCTTCTGCGCGACGATCGTCATCTCGTACGGACCGGCGGCGGCACCATTGACCACGAGGTGGAACCGTGCGGTGGCGGGGAGCGGTGGCGGCATTCCCCCGCCGGTTTGTGCCGCGTTCGCGTTGGCTTGCGTGACCGCGTTTACCACCTGCTGCCCGATGGCCACGCCCGCGCCCAGCCCGACGCCGATACCTGCGCCACCGTTCGGGTTGTTCGCTGCATCGCGGATCGCTTCGGCAGTCTGGAATTTCGTGTATTGATCGAGGTTCCCAAGTACGCCCATCTCGGAACGCTTATCGAGTGCCGCTTCGACTTCGGGAGGCAACGAGATATTTTCGACGTAAAACTGCGTGAGCGCGATGCCCATTTTCTTTAGTTCGGGGGCGATCTTTTCCATCGCGACTTTGCCGAGCTTTTCGTAGTTCCCCGCAAGGTCGAGCATCGGAATCTTCGCGCTGCCGATCGTGTCGATCAGCCGCGAAACGATCGTGTTCCGCAACTGGTTCGTGACTTCGTACGCTTCGAACGAAGGATCGGTCGCGACGAGTTCCTTCAGGAACGTGCCGGGTTCGGTGATCTTGAAAGCATAGTTCCCGAAGGCGCGCATCCGCACGGGGCCGAACTCGGGGTCGCGTACCATGATCGGGTTCGACGTGCCCCATTTCTGGTCGGTCCATTGTTTCGTCGAGATGAAGTAGACTTCGCACTTGAACGGCGACTCGAAGCCATATTTCCAGCCGAGAATCGTCGACAGAATCGGCATGTTATTCGTGTCGAGCGTATACATCCCCGGCAGTTTCACATCGGCGAGTTGGCCCTCTTTGACGAACGCAGCCGCCTGGCCTTCGCGCACAATCAGCTTCGCGCCGTTCTTAATTTCGTTGTTGTGCCGCGGAAAGCGATATGCCAGAATTTCGTTTTGCGAAGGCTCGGTCCATTCGATAATGTCGATGAACTCGCCGCGTAATCGATCCAAAAGACCCATGACGGAACCCTCCGATAAGCCAGTGAGAAAGGCACGCGGCTGTTGTATGGGTTGTTTCTATAAATTACACTTTGCCATTTTCCACAATCCACTGGTTCTCCGATGACACTTGCGGAACTCAATCAGCTACTCGAAGGCGTTCGCACCGGTACCGTTGCGATCGATGCGGCGGTCGCACGACTCGGAGAACCGGCGTTCGGCGATTTGGGTTTTGCGACGCTCGACCTGCACCGGAAAGAACGTTGCGGGTTCCCGGAGGTCATTCTGGCAGAAGGAAAAACCGCCGCGTGGGTTGCTGGGGCCGTGGCGCGAATCTCGGCTGCGAATCAGGATTGTTTTGTGACGCGGCTCAGTGCGGAACAAAGCGATATTCTGCGCGATACGTTCACCACGGCCGAGATTGATCGCGTCGCACGGACATTTTGGCTAGCAACCCCCGGCTCGAAGCCCGAACCGGTCGGCGATGTCCTCGTGATTACCGCCGGAACGGGCGACTTGCCCGTCGCACAGGAAGCCGCAAACACGGTGCGTGTCATGGGCGTGCGGGTGGAAATGATCGTCGATGTCGGTGTGGCGGGGATTCACCGAATCTTGCGGCACCGCGAACGGATCGCAAAAGCCGACGTGCTGATTGTGTGTGCGGGGATGGACGGCGCGCTACCAAGCGTGGTCGGAGGCCTCGTCGATTGCCCCGTGATCGCCGTGCCGACGAGTATCGGCTACGGCGCATCGTTCGGTGGCGTGGCGGCGCTGTTGACGATGCTAAACAGTTGCTCGGCCGGCGTGGTGACGGTGAACATCGACGCCGGTTTCAAAGCCGGAACGGCGGCGGCTCAAATCGCAAAACGAATCGCCCGAGCTGCCACTATCAGTCCGGAATAACATCGACTCCCACACGATTTCCGTAAGTCCATCAGTTTTAGACGATTTGACGTAAGTCAGAATTGTGCGTCGTGCACGGACGTACCCAAAAGTGCGCGCAAATGACCCAAAAGTGCGCGCAAATGACATAAAAAAGGCGCGCACGGTCGATTTTCGGTCGCATTCGGTCGATTTTTGGTCGGTAGTTCTGGCGAGCACCTGCCGAAGGTCCGTCGACGTAACCCACAACATTAGTTCGATTTACGGCAAAAATCCGCGAAACCAATAAGCAAAAGCCGATCAAAAAAGGGGCTTATTGAGACGAAAAAACATGAAAAACACGGTTTTAAAACTTTCGGAATTCGGACTTACGTCAATTATGAGAGGGGGAAAATCGTCTGGACAAGCCCGAACGCGGACGTTATGCACCCGGAACTTACAGGGGGGCTACCGATGCGAAATGCGACGACACTATTTGTTGGGATTTGCGGTCTCGTCGCAGGCGTCTGCGCGACGGCGTTCTATTTTGGCTCGCCGCGAACGGTCGGGGCCGCGAGTAGCGACCGCTACCAAGACTACGTAATGGTCACGGGGGCGGTGTCGATCAACCCGCGAATCCAGACCGATGGCGTGTGGCTGCTCGACTATCGTTCCGGCAAACTGCTCGGCACCGTCATCGACAAGAATCTCGGCAAAATCGTTGGCTGGGCAGAGGTCGATCTGG
>JANXNT010000819.1 GCA_025353985.1 Limnoglobus sp. | reverse complement strand
TCGGTTTTGGACCGATTTTCAGCAACAGATACGCAAAAAGTCCTTAAAAATCGTCATTTGACCCCGTGAACGGTTACCTCACCGCAGCCTCGATCGGTGAAACATATCGATAGCCAATCGTAGGCAATCCGGTAAGATTGTCGCTTTCCTGTGGTTTTCGTTCGAGGGCTTTTCGGTTTCATAGATGCTATCTTCGCGCATCGGACGAGTTGTGTCAACAGAAACGTGTCGCTGTGAAATCGGAATCTCGTCTCAAGCCCAGTCAGGGTTCAACATGGAACCCTGACGGAATATCGCTTTGGCTTACGCCTTCTGCTGGTACTTCTCGATCAGCACTTTTGCGGTTTCGGGGCGCATGATGCGGGGGTCGGGGAGTTCGCCGCGGCCGAGTTGGGCACGCAAGTCGGTTCCGCTGATGCTGACTTGCTTCCACTCTTTATTGGCATTTTCGACGAGGCCGACGCGATTCCACTCGGCGTAGTACGCTGCGAAGCCGACCTTTACGGGCTGGATCAGCAGTTCGCCTTTGAGGTCGTCGAACTTGCGGTGAGCGGCGAGGCCGTCCCAGATTTCTCCCTTGTCGTCGTACGGGGCGTCGGCGTGTTTGCGGCCGATGATGATGTCCGTGAAACCGAAGTTCTGGCGGTAGATCGCGTGCATCACCGCTTCCTTTGGCCCGGCGTAAAACATCTTAATGTCGAGGCCCAACAGCATCATGTGATCGCTGAACGGGCGGCCCGTGCCCTTCCACAGTTCCTCGTCGATGTCACCTTGGCCGAGCACTTTATTGTCGATCAGCGCACGGTACGTCTTCATCCGCGTTGCAGCATCGACGTCGTCGGCTTTCGTCTCGCCGACTAGCGGGTTCAGCACGGCACCGGTGAAGTGGCCTTCGCGCGTCAGGCGCTCCAGGCCGACAATCAGTGCGTATTCGTGTGCGCGGTGCAGGGCGTTGCGCGTCTGGAAACCGACGACGCGCTGGAAGCCCTTCGCTGCGAATAGATCGCGGGTTTCGCGAGGCGACAACACGAGGTCGCCGAAGTTCGGGTTCTTCGGCTGACGCAACACCGTCACTTCGCCGCCCACGAGATACGTGCGTGGGTCGCTGTTCGCGATCCGCGCACCGGGATGGTCGATCCGCGTCGTGGCGTAAACCGACGAATTGTATTTGACCTTGTCCCACTCGTACACATCTTGAACGAGCAGCGTGGCGACTACGATGCCTTGCTCGTTCTTCAGCGGGTACGTGCTACCGGTGGTCAGCGTCTTCGCGAGGCTTTCCTCGACGGGGAACGCGTGCGGGATCGTCCACGCAAACTTCTTGCCGTTGCGCTCGACGGCTTCTTCTTCGAGAACGCGATTGTACTCGGCCTTCACCATCGGCCCGATCAGCGGCGAAAGACCG
>JANXNT010000814.1 GCA_025353985.1 Limnoglobus sp. | reverse complement strand
CGAGCGATGCGGCCGTGGCGACCCCGAGGCCCCGCCGCACTAACTTGGTTTGCAACTGCTTCCGAGCCGTGTTCAATCGCGAATCGACTGTGCCAACAGGGATTTTCAATGCGGCGGCGGCTTCCGTGTTGGTCTTCCCTTCGATTAAACAGAGCACCAGCACCGTGCGGTACTTCTCAGACATGCTCGCGAGTTCGTCGTCGATAATCGCGTGTTGCTCGTGCAAAATCGCGTTCGCATCGGGTGGATCGTTCATCGGCACGTCTTCCATCGGCAACGATCCCATCGAGCGAGCCGCCTTTCGACCGCTCGCTTTCAGGGCGATCAGGTACGCCACGCGGTACAGCCAGCCTGGCAGCGATTCGCGATTCGCAATCTTCGCGGCATCGCGAGCGAGCACCAGAAACGCCGCCTGAAACGCATCGTCCGCATCGGCAACCTTACCGAGGCGACGGCAACAGACCGCATACACCATCGGCCCATGCCGTTGCACGAGCGTTGCAAATGCTGCTTCGTCTCGCGATTCCACGAACCGGCCCAGCAACGCCGCATCCGCTTCTGTCGCTTGCGGGGCCAGTCGGCGTGCAAAACCGAGCCAGTCGATGCGAGCCGGTAATTTCATCGCCAGTCTCCTTTCGCTCTGACCAATCAGTTCCAAGAGCTTGGGCATTACTTCGAAAAATCTTCGTTGAGTCGAGTTACTGTTGAAACGCGACCGGGCGAAGTGCGTTGGTTTTAGCCTCTCATAATCGACGTAAGTCCGAATTCCAAAAGTTTTAAAACCGTGTTTTTCGTGTTTTTTCGTCTCAATAAGCCCCTTTTTTGATCGCAAATCGCTTATCCGTATCGTGGTAATTTGCCGTAAATCGCACTCGGATAGCGGGTTACATCGTGGGTCATTCGATTGGCACTCGGCGCAAGTAGCGCCTTTTTTGGGTCACTATGCGCCTTTTCTGTGTCATTGCGCGCCCTTTCTATGTCACGGCGCGCCTTTTCTGTGTCATTTCGGCGCACTTTTGA
>JANXNT010000796.1 GCA_025353985.1 Limnoglobus sp. | reverse complement strand
GCCGCCGCGGCGGATGCGGATCGATGCTTTCCAGTTGGCTTGCTCTTCGTTGAGGATTAGCACGGCCGTCATGTCCAGATGCTGCAAATCGGCTTCGCGCAAGACTTGATCGAACGCTTCAAGGCCCGCTTGGCCAACGGTGCCCGCATCGATAATCAGCGCGTGGTACGGCTGCTGACGGTAGCGACCAATTGCTTGAGTTGGGTCGATCGACATCAATACGCGCAGGCCCATTTTCTTGAACCGCTTGCGGAAGACGTCTTGCAGTTTCAGGTGATCTTCGATGACGAATATCGTCGATGGCCCAGAGACTTGCCGCGAAGTTACCTTCCCGCCTGCAATTTCCGCGCGTACCGATTTGATGCCTTCGAGCATCAATGCGGGCGACTGATAACGCGACGCGGGTTCGAATGCGCACATCTTCAGAACGAGGCCAACGACCGAGGAATGCAGTCCGAACTCTTGGCCAAGACGGCGAATCGGTTCGTCGATTTCGTAACGCTGCCGCATCTGCATCGCTTGTTTGTCGCGGGTCTTCGGCAAGATCGATTGACCGGTGAGGATTTCGAACAGCACCGTACCGAGGAAGTAAATGTCGGTACGGGCGTCGCCCTTTTTGCACGATGTGAGTTTTTCGAGACCGGCATAGTCGACGGTGCGATCGACTTCGGCATCGTCTTTCTCTTTACCTGGGGCGCGGTCGCTGAACATTGCGGCCGCGCCGGCCTGGCTGATTTCCGCGAGGCCAAAGTCGACGAGGCGGGCGACTTTGTTCGTACCGATTAGAATGTTCGTCGGCTTAATGTCGCGGTGCGTCAGGCCACGCGATTGCGCATAAGCCAACCCCGAGGCACACTCCTCCAGCACGCGCAGCGATTCGTCGACGTCGAGCTTTTTGCGAATCGAGATGATATCGCGAAGATTTCCGCCTTCGATGAATTCCATCACGATGTAATACTGGCCGGTGATGTTGTCTTTATTCACCGCCAAAATCTGCACGATATTCGGGTGCTGAAGCGTCAAGCCAAGGCGGCCTTCTCGCTCGAAAAGCTCGACACGCCGGGGGTCGTCGGTCCAGCGTTTCCGCAAAATCTTGATCGCAACGATCTGCCCCGTTCGCGGGTCGTCGCCGCGATAGACGCGCCCGAAACTCCCCGACGAGATTTTGTAAAGCAAGCGGTAGCCACCGAGGATGTAGCCATCGGTGTCGCCCTTCAGCAGCTTGCTGGTTTGCAACGGCGTCGTGAAGCCTTTGCGTTCGAAGAGTTTCGCCATCGCGTCGGCAGTGCCGCGCGGGTCGTCGAGTTCGTACAGGCATTCCTTTGCGGTGTATTCTTCCACCAACCCGACGCGCGTGACGAGTTGAACGAATTCTTTGGCATCGAGTGGTACGGACATAAATCGTTCCGACATGCGGTGCGAATGATCTGCGGGGAGAGCGGCCCCGATGTATTCGCTTAATTTAGCAGATGCGAAACCGCGTGCAATCGGGTTATCGGAGTTGTTGCTACCGCAGCCCCGTACGCACCGCACAATCGGCATTCCCGGCCGGTTGTGCTTTCGGTTTACTTCGCGGGGCCGAAGTATTTGGCGATCTCGGCATAGGTGTCGTACGGGTAACTATCCTGTTCGCCGTCTTTGCTATGGCAGATCACGCAGCGGGCGGTAAATATCGACTTCACTTTCGCGGTTTTCTTATCGGCACTGAGGAAGTTCGCGGTAATCGGCTGCCCGATGCGCGTCGGCGGCAGTGCGACGACATCGGTATCGTAGGCCTTCTTACGTTCGGGTTCGGGCAGTTTCAACCACGCCTGCACGGCCAGTCGCTCGCCTTCGCGCTCGGCTTCGAGTTGCGCGTTCGGCACTTTCAGCATTGCGGCCTTGAACGATTTGTCTTTCTCGAAGAATGCCGCCGCCATACTGCCTTCGCCGTTCCACGGTTGACCCTTGCGTGGCCCCATAATCAACTTTTCGAGGTGCGAAACCACTTCGGTCGCCGGTTTTGGCGCTTCGACTTTCTTCGCGACTACGTTCTCCTGGGCGATGATCTTCTTTGCGACCGACTTCGCTTCGGAAACGGCCAGAACCTCCGGGTGCTTGCCCACTGTTTTCTCGGCAACGAGTGCGGGCATAATCACTGTGGCCATCAGTGCGCCCATGCCGACGACACCGAGGAAGATCACGACGCACAAGATAAGCCGGCTGCGGCCTTCGTACATCGACCACAGGCTGCCGAAGATTTGCACCAAAAGCCCGAGTCCGGACATACTGCCTGTGCCGATGATCGCCATCGCGAAGTACGGGCCAACGCCATCGATGCGGGCGAGCCACCAGCACGACACATCCGCCACTTGCGAGAGTAACACGAGCGGAGCGATGATACAGCGAACGAGTAGCGGGTAGCCCGTAAATGCGAACGTTAGCCCCGTGAGGCTGAACAGCATCGCGAAGCTGAGCAAGTGGGCGTGTGTCGATTGTGTGAGTTTCTCAACGCTCGTTTGGCGGTCGCTTTTAATCCAGCCATCGACGACAACTAATGCCGCCGGTACGACCGCGTATTTGCCGATCTGCTCGTACGTTTCGAGCGGGTAACTCTCTTGCGCTTCGCCTTTCTTGTGGCATCGTGCGCACCGTACATCAATGATCGACTTCACCTTCGCGCCGGACTTGTCCGCCGTGAGATACTCGCCCGTCAGTGGTTTGGTCTTCAAATCGTCGGGAAGCGGGAACGAATCGGCTTCGTAGCTGCTTTTACGCTCGGCGAGCGGCGAATTCAGCCAGGCTACGATTAAAGTGCGTTCGCCGTTGCGTTCGGGGTCGAGTTTGGCTTTTTCTT
>JANXNT010000795.1 GCA_025353985.1 Limnoglobus sp. | reverse complement strand
AAGGCGGCTTGCAGGAACGGAATATCCTTCTCGATCAACTGCGATTGCAGGTTGATCGTGTGCGTCGAGACGACGATACGGGCGTCTTTGTTCTTCACAATTTCGGCAATCGCGGGGGCAAGATACGCAAAACTTTTGCCGACACCCGTGCCCGCCTCGACGAGCAACGGCCGCCGCCGTGCGATCGCGTTCGCCACCGCAGCTGCCATATCTTGTTGCTCGGCCCGCGATTCAAACCCCGGCATCCGGCCCGCAATCAGGCCGCCCGGTGCCAGCATATTCTCGTTCTTCATAGTTGCATTATCGGAGTTCGAGCCGCGCCTGTCAGCGTCAGATTTGCGTGGGATCGCAAACGGTGACCGTGCGTTATGCCACAACCACCGGTTTAATCAAACCGGCAGCGGACAGGCCGTTGAGAACGAACTGCACCGCGATGCCTGCGAGCACTAGCCCGAGGATGCGGCCGAGGACGTGGATACCCGTCGTACCGAGTCGGCGTTGGATTGGGTCGGCGAGACGGAACGTGACGTAACTCACCAGCCCTGTGAGCGCAATCGCACCGAAAACGACGGAAACCCGTGCGATATCGTCGGCTTGCGACATCAGCACCGTGACTGTGGAAAGTGCGGCGGGGCCAGCCAGGAACGGGATTGCGAGTGGTGTGATGGCGACATCGGATGCGGGCTGGGCGTCCTTCATTTCTTCGGACTTTTCTTCCTTGTGATCGGCACGAATCATATCGAGTGCGACCACGAACAGAATCAGCCCGCCCGCGATCTGAAATGCGGGGAGTGTCAGCCCGAGGTGGCGAAACAAGATGTTGCCGATGGCGGCGAAGCCCATCAGCGTGAGCGTAGCGGTGATGCAAGCGATGAGTGCGGTTTTCTTGCGTCGTTGTGGCGTGTAGTGGGCGGTGAGCGCCATGAACGCCGGGACGGTCCCCGGGGGATCGACGAGGAAGAGGATTGAGATAAACGCGGTGGTCGCAAAATCGAGCATAACGGTTGTTCTATGGCACTTTACGACGATTGGAATCGACGTAAGTCCGAATTGCGAACGGCCTAAAATCGTTTTTTCGGGTGTTTTTCGTCTCAATAAGCCCGTTTTTTGATCGCAAATCGCTTATCGGTTCGAGGCGATTTTTCCAGATCCTGTGATCGTGTCGTGGGTTATGGCGAGAGTCATCGAGCCGAGACTCGCCGTAAGTACCGACCGTTTCGCGTCACGATGCGACCAAAAATCGACCGGACGCGCCTTTTCTATGTCACGGCGCGCACTTTCTATGTCATTTTGAGACACTTTTGCGTACGTCCGTGACAGTGTGCAAAAGTCGACTTACGTCAATTTAGCTAAAACTTTTTGACTTCGCAAAATCGTGTGGGCGAGGCCGATCGGAACGTACCGAAGTCGAGTCTCGCCACGAGTCCCTCGCTAGCGCGTCGGGCTAACAAGATCGGAATACACTCGTGCGGCCTGGCTACTTTTGCCGAACGGCGGGGATGGCGTTCAGGGTGCCGTTGCGCAAGCTGGTGAGTTGCGTTTGCGTGGCTTCGGACTTTGGCCCCGTTGGTTCGAGCTTCAATGCGAGTTCGAGGCACTTTGCGGCTTCCTCGCGGTTGCCATTCGTTGCCCACGAATTGGCGAGTGTGCGTTGGATCGCGGCGGCCTGTTCGTTTGCTTGCCGTCCGGCGACGGCGAGTTTCGTCGTGTCGGCACGAATCGAGTCTGCGAGCTTCGCGGCTTCGCTGGCTTCCACGGTGTGCGTCAGGAGATCGCAGATTTCGAGTGCATCGGCGTAGGCACCGGCTCGCGTCAATTCCTTTGCCATCGCCAGTAGCGATGTCGCTTTCGACGTGAGAATCGAACGATCGACGATCCCCGCTCCCATCGCGATCAGTTGCGTTTCGGCCTTGGCGGCGGCTCCGGTACCGGCGAAGTTTTGTGCGACGTCTGCGAATGTCGTTTTCGCCTCGTTTGGGAAACCGGCACGAACTTGCTGGTTCGCTTTTGCGAGTCGTTCGGTTGCATTTCGTTCGATGTCGTCGAGGATCGTTTTTGCGAGTTGCTCGTTCGGTTTGCCCTTTGCCACCAGGGCAATTTGCGTTGCGGTGGCGAACGCTTTGGCGAACTGGCCGCTCTTGCTGTTCGCGGTGGCCTCTTCGAGATCCTTCTCAATTTTCTTGTCGGTGATTACGATCGATGTCGTCAATTTGAGTTGATCGCGGAACGATTCCGCTGCGACGTAGCCGTTGATGATCGAGTGAATCGTGCCGTCGGGACCCGCGAGAACCGTCGTCGGGTAGACTTGCACTTTCAAGGCTTTGACGAGGGCTTGATCGCGGTTGCCGTCGATTTTCAGCGGTATGTATTGTGCCGTCATCGCGTTTAGCACGGCGGCGTCGCGCAGTGTCGTTGCTTCCATTTTGCGGCAATACAGGCAGTCGTCGCTGCCGATTTGCATGAGTAGCGGCAAGCCCGTTTCGAGCGACTCCTTGCGTGCGGCGGCATAGTCCGTCCGCCAACGAAAGGTTGGTTCGGCGGCCTTCCCAATGTTGGTGAAGACGACGAGCAACAGCCACGCCAACGACACTTTGAGATGCATAAGCGACCCCTCGACTCAACGCGATTGCCGAACAGACTGGATCAAGAAACGCCGCCCACGCGATCAGGCTCGCGGGTGGGCGTTTTGGTAGCTCGTTTGCAGCCGTTGCGTACTCACGTGGGTGTACACCTGCGTGGTCACAAGGCTCTTGTGGCCGAGGAGTTCTTGGACTCCGCGAATGTCGGCCCCGGCATCGAGCATATGGGTCGCGAAACTGTGCCGGAGCGTGTGCGGGCTGGTTCGCGGGTC
>JANXNT010000900.1 GCA_025353985.1 Limnoglobus sp. | reverse complement strand
GCCGAGCCAGCCGTGGATGACTTTGCTGAGGCCGCGTTCGGTTAGGTCGTGGAGCCAGCCGCCGAGGCGATTCAAGAGTGCTTCGGGTCGTCGGAGTTGGTTCGCGATTGGGGCCGCCGCCGATGCACCCGCTCCGCCGTGCGGCGTCTTGCCCAAAAGTGCCCGCCGCGCACGCGGCAGGTCGTCGGCGTGCCGGGCGGCGGTCTTAACGGCCCCCGCCGCGTCGTCGACGTGCTTCGCCGCCATCCGCGCTACTGTGATTACTTGACTCGGATTGGACGGCTTGGTTGTTTATTCTCCACTGCTGATAAGTGCATGGCACAGAGCTACAATCTCGGCGGATAACTTTTCTCTCAATGCTGGCATATCGTCCCATTCGCTGGCTAGACCGCCAAATACACCATACAAACCCTGAAATTCAGGGTGTTGTGAATAAAGGTTCCATATCGCTTTGGCTGCATAAATTGGCTCGACATTATCATCGCAAACTTGATGTGCGTAAGCGCTCACGACTAAGTTGATTGCCTCTGAAACGGACGGCTTACGCAACCCCAACTCTTTCAACGATTGCTCAAACATACCGTGCAACTCTGGCTGCGGCTCTTGCGACATTGATGCGAGTTGGACAAGCGTAGGAGATTCGATACCTTGACAAATTGCCTCAGTCGCCACTTCCGGCAACTCCTCTGAGTGAAGTATGCCCAGCGACCACAGCGACAACGACACGTCGAACGGTTTGTACGGATTCACTTTACCTCCCAAGTACAAAGGGGCGTGCTTAGCTGCCGAGTCTCACGGTCACAAGCGGCTTAAACTTGAAATCAACCATGACACCAGACCTCAAGTTTTTCATATAATGAATAACATGGGTCACTCCTTTGGATTTGTGCAGGTGCTCGAACTTTGCCCACAACCCGCTGGCAAATCTTGGGTCTCCGATCTTCCTTGCAGCCATGATTAGATTACCGGCTCCGCCTTTCGCCTCTGCCATCGCAATTTGCTCGACCAGATTCATGGCCGCAGTTCTTCCGGTAGCGATTGCATCAAAATTGTACCGGTTCAGAAGTTTAGAAATACGTATACCTTGCGGATTAATCCCCTGACTGTTCAAATACCGGATCGCATCCGCTGTTTTGCCGTTGTTCAGGAGACCAGCCAAGTGCTGCGCTTGGCCTCTACTTAATCTGTTACCAACTGCGGCAAGCACTTCGTCACGACCGCACATGCCGTTCTGATTATGCGCCCATAATCCAAACCCCCACTCGGCGGAGCCGACGAAGTAAGTGTGCCAGTCGGCCACGCGCAAATTATAGACTCGTTCCCAGGTGCCGGTATCGCGCACCCCATCTAGCAGCTCCCAACTGCCGTCGTGGTTTTGTAGTCGCATCCCCGGTTGTAAGAGGTTCACTGCCAACCAACCCTGATCTTCCACCCAGAATGGGTGCTCGGCGGTCGTTCGGATCGTTTGGCCGCCAACGTGCAGGTGCCACACCAGTGCCTCGCGAACGAAGATTTCCTCAACCACTTTGGCTTCGATTGCAGATGTCGGATCGAATTCAT
>JANXNT010000717.1 GCA_025353985.1 Limnoglobus sp. | reverse complement strand
GGCTGCTATTGAAGCATCACGAATGACGGGTAACTTGAAAATACCTGTAAGAGGATTCGAGATGAGCGCATTACGAAAACCGAAACTCACGGTGGCCGAGTATCTGGAGATCGAGCGAACCGCTGAGTTCAAAAGCGAGTTCTTCGACGGCGTGATGTACGCGATGGCGGGTGCCAGTCCGCCGCACAATTTCATCAAGGAAAACTTGAGTGGGGAATTACATGCCCAACTCAAGGGTGGGCCGTGCCGGTCATTGTCTGGCGATCAACGAGTCCGGGTTGAGCGTACGGGACTGTATACTTACCCAGATCTGTTGATCTTCTGTGGGTCGCCGGAATACAGCGTCGAAGATCCATTCTGTTTAATTAACCCGGTGGCTGTCATCGAAATTTTGTCGCCATCGACCGAGAGATTCGATCGCGGCGCGAAGTTTCGGAACTATCGGCAGATTCCCAGCTTGGTTGAGTACTTATTGGTCGCCCAGGATGAACCGGTTTGCGAGCGATACATTCGTCAGGCAGACGATTCTTGGGGACTTGTTTCGTTCGTAG
Organism: Limnoglobus sp.; assembly: GCA_025353985.1. Taxonomy (GTDB): domain Bacteria; phylum Planctomycetota; class Planctomycetia; order Gemmatales; family Gemmataceae; genus Limnoglobus. The sequence goes on along the minus strand of JANXNT010000717.1, from coordinate 2,301 downwards.
GCTTGGACGCGACATTAGTTTTCACATCGATTGCAGCACAGATTTCGCTTGCGGACATCTACGCCGGTGTCACGTTCCCGGAAACGACGTTACGGTGATTTCATCGCGTGTCGAAGCGGTGGACCATGCGGCGGCTGTTGATGTCGAGGGCTTCGAGGATTTGCAGGACGGCGTCGATGGGCACGCGGTGGGCTTTGGCCCACGCGATTACGGTCAGATTTTCGTAGCCACACTTGAGTTTGTCGACGATCGGTTCGAGCAGATCGCGCTGGTCTTGAAATTGATGTTGCAACAGGCCAAAATCGCCGCGGTCGAGTTCCGTCCAGAAGCATTTGCCTTGCAGATGTTCGAGCCATTTCGCCCGTAGATAGCCCGACCAATGATCGCGTACCCAATTCCGGATGGCCGATTCGCCGAGATCGTAGCCGACCTTCTCACTTTCGAGCCACTTGAACTTGTCTTCTTCGGAACGGCAATCGATGTGAATGCTGAGTTTTGCGCAAAGGTCCGATCCGCTCGTATGGAGCAAACTTTCCGATACGTCAGGTATGTTTTTCGTGGCAACCATAATCGTGTGGGTAACGAGGGAAGGTCGTCTACTTAACAAACGGACGGCAACGCGCCATAGATTCTGTAATCATAAGAGACGGAATACGCTCGATACAACTAAACTTCGCATTATTTTGCCAAATATCCGCCGTCGACGAATAAAACTTGGCCCGTAACGTAACTTCCGGCATCGCTGCAAAGAAACAAAGCTGGGCCCATCATCTCGTTCGGGTCGCCCCAACGGCCCAGTGCCGTGTGGTCCGCGAACGCATTTTTCTCGTCTTCCGAAAGAATCGACATCGGCATGTCCGTCAGGAACGGGCCGGGGGCAATGCAATTCACAGTCACATTGTAAGGCCCCAAATCGAGGGCACTTGCGCGACACAATCCGAATAATGCGGATTTCGTGGCCGAGTACGCGCTCCGCTTCGCCTTCGATACCTGCCCGAAGATCGAGGCAATATGCACGATTCGCCCCCAACGCCGCGTTTTCATGCCGGGTGCCAGTGCTCGCGTTAGCGCCATCACCGACGATAAATTCACTTCGAGAATTTTATCCCATACGTCGTCGTCGATGCCATCGATCGGCTGCGGGTGGTTCATCCCCGCATTGTTGATGAGGATATCGACTTTGCCCATTTTCGCGAGCGCCGCATCCGCTAATGCTCGAACACTTTCTCTATCGGCCACATCGGTCACGAAGTACGCACCGGATCGGCCGGTGCCATGCAAAATTTCTTCGAGCGCACACTTCAGTTGATCCTCGCTGCGGCTCGCAATGACAACATCCGCACCCGCAACGGCCAAACCGCGTGCCATTGCCTTGCCGAGGCCTTTGTTGCCACCCGTAACGAGCGCGACTTTCCCACGCAGGTCGAACAATGCGTTTGTCATCGGTTACACTCGTGAGTTCGCGTACGCCTAAAATGATTGATAACTTCCGCACCGCGTGGAAGCAACGGCAAACGACGTAGAATACGCGAATGAGCGCGAATCCCAAAATCTCCCACCGAGTGGCCCTTCTCGAAAGCGTGCCGACGGGCGAGCTGTTAATTCACGAACTTTACCGCAGTATCCAGGGCGAATCGACGTTCGCGGGGTTGCCGTGCGTGTTCGTCCGCACCTCCGTATGCGATCTGCGTTGTTCGTGGTGCGATACGCCACACGCCTTTAACAAAGGCGTGCGCATGACCCGCACTGAGGTACTTGCGCAAACACTGGCGTTCGATTGCCCGCTGATCGAGATCACCGGTGGCGAACCGCTATTGCAACGTGAAGTCTTGCCGTTAATGACATCGTTGTGCGATGCGGGGAAGACGGTGTTGCTCGAAACGAGCGGCGCACACGATATCTCCGTGGTCGACCTGCGAGTGCGAATCATCATGGATTTGAAGTGCCCCGATAGCGGCGAATGCGAACGGAATTTGTGGGCGAATCTCGCGCATCTGAAGCCGAGCGACGAGATCAAGTTCGTAGTCGCATCACGGCGCGACTGGGATTGGGCCGCCGACACCGTCCGGCAGCATCACCTCGATACCCGCTTCACGGTGCTCGTCTCCGCCGTGTTCGGGCTAACACTCCGCGACCTCGCCGACTGGGTATTGGCCTCGCAATTGAACCTGCGAATGCAACTGCAAATGCACAAGTTCATCTGGGAGCCAACGGCACGCGGCGTGTAGCTACCTGTGAAGTGGCAAAAGATTCGACGGCTATTGCGTTCCACACGGACGGTCGTCCGTGGGCGTTGATGCT
>JANXNT010000716.1 GCA_025353985.1 Limnoglobus sp. | reverse complement strand
CCGACGACCTTCACGGTTCGCGCCGGTTGTGCCAACAATCCCGGATTCGGCTTCGCCGTGTCGTGGTAGACCGCCCACGCGATCATGCCGGTGAACATCACCATCATGACAGAATAAATTACGATCGCGTGCCGCATCTGGCCGATCGTTCGCCCGAACATCAGCACGAGCGAGAACGGGAAAATCAGGATGCTGACGCACTCGACGAAGTTCGTCCACGCAGTCGGGTTCTCGAACGGGTGCGCCGAGTTGGCCCCGAAGAAGCCGCCACCGTTCGTGCCCAAGTGCTTGATGGGCAGAATCGCACCGACCGGCCCCCGCGCGATGACTTGCGGTTTGGGAATGTCTTTGCCGTCGACACTATCCGTACCCATCGAACCGACTTGCACCGTCTGCGCCTCCGCTGCAGGTTCGAGCGTCATCGGTATGCCCGAGGCGATCAGCATGATGCCCGTAAGGATCGAAAACGGAACGAACACGTAAACGATCACGCGCCACATGTCGACGTAATAATTGCCCATGTGCGTGTCTCCACGAAGCCCACGGATGACTGCCGCGAGCGCGCAGAACCCGACCGCCGCCGACACGAACATGTTCCACAACACGAACACGAGTTGCGAGAAGTACGACAGATGCTGTTCGCCCGAGTAGTGCTGAAGGTTCGTGTTCGTTAAAAACGAGATTGCGGTGTTAAAAATCGTCGTCGGAGACAGCATCGACTTGCCATCCACAAACACTGAATCCTTCTGATTCAGTGGCATGTGCGGTTGGAACGCCAACACGATGTAGCCGAACACGAACATCAGCGTGTTGAACAGCATGAGGCTGACCGCGTACTGCTTCCAGTTTTGCGGGCCAGTGTCGAGTTGGCGCTCGACCCAACGGAACGGGCCGGGGGCCTTGTACTGGCCGTCGATGATCCCGGCTAAATACCGCCCCATCGGGATCGAGAGCAACACCGTCGTGCCGACGATGAGTATCGGAAGAAGCCACATAGTTCACCATTGGGAATGCGGAGTAACGAAACGATCTTCAAAAATTCTCGGGGCGAAGTAGCGCCACGACGAGATAGACGAACAAAAACAGAGTGACGACGACGGTGATCCAGATCATGGCAGTGTCCTCAAACGTTGTCGCAGGCTTTGACGAACAGGAACAGCAGCACGAACGTGGCCAGTCCGAGTACAATCGTGGCGGGTATCCAGTAAGACAGGTCCATGTTGACTCCTCGTGGCTTCGGTTTTGCACATCTCCCTATTGCATCCGTCGTGCCCTCGGCTGCGAAAATCGCGAATTGGCTAGAAATACAGCCGTTAGGGCAGACGGACGGAAACGATCGTGGCCCAAGAACCATGCAATCTGCACGATGTGAATTGCAATCTGCACGAAGGGAACGAGATGTATGGCAATCCTGACCGAGCCGCGACGATTGCTGATTATCGACGATGAAACGAGCTTGCGGCGCACTCTGCGAACGGCGCTCGAGAGCATGGGCCACACCGTGGCCGAAGCGGCGAACGGCACGCAAGCTCTGCACGCGCTCGCCGGGCAGCGGTTCGATGCCGCGTTTCTGGACTTGCGATTGGGCAAGGAAAATGGCCTGGAGTTACTGCCGCAGTTGTTGCGTGCGGCACTCGGGCTGCACATCATCATCGTGACAGCGCACGCTAGTTTTGACTCCGCCGTACAGGCCCTGCGTCTCGGGGCGTTCGATTATCTCCCGAAGCCATTCACGCCCGACCAACTGCGGGTCGTACTCGATCGTTCGACGCTGTTGCTCGGGTTGACCAACCGCGTCGCCGACCTCGAAGATCAGGTCGGCCGACTGACGCCCACCGTGGAACTCGAAACGTGCGAACCGTCCATGCAGCGCGTGCTCGATCTCGCATTTCAAGTCGCACCGACCGATGCCCACGTTCTGTTTCGCGGCGAGAGTGGAACCGGGAAAGGCGTCGTGGCACTGGCGGTGCATTCGCGGAGTAAACGCGCGAAGCGAGCGTTCGTCACGGTCCATTGTCCGAGCCTTTCGGCAGAACTTCTGGAGAGCGATTTGTTTGGTCACCTGCGCGGGTCGTTTACCGGTGCCGTGCGCGATACCGTTGGCAAAGTTGAAGCCGCAGAGGGTGGCACGCTGTTCCTCGACGAAGTCGGCGACTTGCCGCCCGCACTGCAACCGAAGTTGTTACGTTTGATCCAGGACAAAACTTACGAGCGCATCGGCGAACCGCACCCGCGCGTGGCCGACGTGCGAATCATGGCCGCGACGAATCGCAACCTCGAAGCCGAAGTGAAAGCGGGCCGGTTTCGCGAGGATCTGTTTTACCGGCTCAACGTCATCGAAGTGACGATCCCGCCACTGCGTAACCGACGCAAA
>JANXNT010000628.1 GCA_025353985.1 Limnoglobus sp. | reverse complement strand
TATCCCAGAAACGACTTGCGTATCAATGCGGGTTCGCATTTTCCGTAGACGAACGTGCGGCCGGTTTTGCGATTGTGGAACGTGACTTCTGCGGGCGAGAACAGCATTGGGTCGATCTTGTAAAAGTCGCCGTAGCGCGCGAAAATTTCCGCGAACGATGCGCCGTGATCTTTCGACGAATTCGATGGCACTTGCGGCCCGATCGCGGCGATTTTATCGTCGTCGGTATCCACCCACAACGTCACGCGGCCGCCGTAGAGAATCGCGTCGTTGGTGCGGCCTATGGCGGCGAGTTCGTCTTTCGCGACGGGGGGCAGCGGTGCGGTGCCGTAGCCGCTGAGCACGCATTTCAGGTCGAATTTGAGTTCGTGGAGCTTGTGCAACGCGGTTTCGACGGAACGGGCGACGACTTGCAACGTGCCTGCGATGCTCGCTGCGGGTGCGTAAAGCAGCGTCAGCTTTTCCACGCAACTCGGCAACTTCGCCACGATATTGACGACCGCTTCCTCGGTGGGCGCTTTCTTCGTTTCGAGCACACCGACTGCGCACGCTGACTCTTCCTTGCCCGAGATGTGTTGGAAAATTTCCTCGCGCGCCGATGCCGCACGCATCGGGCCGGACCCCATCGCAAAATACTTTTCGGCCTTCACCTGCCACCCCGCATATTGCGATGCCAGGCACGCGCGAATGGGGTCGTCGGTGACGACTTGAATCAGCGGCCCATTCTCGCCGGGCACGATCGTCACCTCGGCACAGTCGGCGAGACACGCGCGGGCGAGCAAGATCCCCGCCTGAAGTCCGCCATCGACTGCCGCACCGCAGTCGATGACGCGCTGCCCGCCGACGTGCGAAACCGACACGCGCAACCGTGCGGCATCGGCTTCCAGAATGTCCGCAATTTTCCATGCGCGTTCGTTGAGTGTCATGCTGCTGTCACCTCGTTCGTTGAATCACTTTGACTTGCCAATTAACACGTCGAACTCATCCTCGGTCAGCACCGGCACGCCGAGTTCCTTGGCCTTGTCCAACTTACTCCCCGCCTTCTCACCGGCGACGACGTAATCGGTCTTTTTCGAGACACTGCCGACCGACTTACCGCCCAAGTCTTTGATGAGCGTTTCGATGCCGCTGCGGTCGTATTTGGTGAGCGTCCCCGTAACGACGAGCGTCTTGCCGAGCAACGGTTGGCCACCGGCGGGGGCGGCTTTGACATCTTGCGTGAGCTTCACTTCGTGGGTGCGAAGGTCGGCCACGAGTCGTTCGCCGAGTGCGCTATGGAAAAATTCGTACACGCTCTTCGCGCGTTTCGGGCCGAAGCCTTTGACCTTCGAAAGCGCATCTTCGGGAGCGGCGAGCAGCAGGTCGATGCTCGGAAATTGCTCTGCCAGAAATTCCGCCATACTTCCGCCGACGCTGTAGATCGTCAGTGCGGGCAGCAATCGTGCCAGGCCACGCCCCTTGCTCGCCGCGATGCCATCGAGCAAGTTCTTCGCTTTCGTGCCCTTGAAGCCTTCGAGCGCGAGCAGTTGATTCGTAGTCAAATTGTAAAGATCGGTGACGACGTTTACCAAACCCGAGTCGACGAGTTGCTTCGCGACTTCATCGCCGAGGCCTTCGATGTCCATCCGTTCGCGGCGTGCAAATGAAATCAGTCGCTTCGTGAGTTGTGCGGGACATCGGCCGACGTCAGCGCAGAAAAAGCCGTAGCTCGATGCGGTTTCTTCCTTCTCGACCGGTGCGCCGCACATCGGGCAAACCGCCGGCCACACGATCGGGATTTCCTTCCCCGTTCGCGCTTCGACGACGACGCTGACGACTTGTGGAATGATCTCCCCCGCCTTTTCCACAACGACCGTGTCGCCGATCCGCACGTCCATTTTGTCCACCCACGAGGCATTGTGCATGCTCGCACGGCTGACTTTCGTGCCTGCGAGTTGTACCGGCGGATCGAAGTTCGCGACGGGTGTCAGTTCGCCAAACTTGCCGACGGAAAACTCGACGCTGCCGAGTTTGGTGATGCCTTGCTCGGCTTCGAACTTGTACGCTTTCGCCCAGCGTGGCACCTTGCTCGTCGCCCCCAGACGTTGCCGAAGTGCCATGTCGTCGACCTTCACGACCATGCCATCGGTGTCGTAACCCAAAGTGTGGCGACCTTCGTTCCAGGTGTTGCAAAATTCGATAACTTCTGCCATCGTCTGGCAGCGTGTTGTGTGGGGATTGACGGGGAAATCGTACGCTTTGAGTTGTTCCAGCAATTGATGTTGCGAAGTGATCTCGACTCCATCGACGGCACCTGTGGCGTACGCGAACACGCTTAGCTTGCGTTTCGCACACTCTTTGGGGTCGAGCAATTTTAGAGTGCCGGCGGTCAGGTTTCGCGTGTTGGCGTACGGCTCTTCGTCTCGTTTCGCGCGCTCGGTGTTGATCCGCACGAGTTCGGCACGGGTCATGTAAATCTCGCCGCGAACCTCGAACAACTTCGGTGGCGTCTTCGTGTTCAGCCGCAATGGCACGCCGGAGATGGTTTTCAGGTTGTGCGTGACATCGTCGCCGATATCGCCACTACCGCGGGTGGCCCCCTGCGTGAGTAAGCCATTCTCGTAGCTAATCGAAATGCTGACGCCATCGATCTTCAACTCGACGGTGTATGCCACTTCGGCTTTGCCTGCCGATTTGCGAACGTCGCTATCGAACTTCTTAAGGTCTTCGGCATCGTAGCTATTCTCGATCGACATCATTGGCACGCGGTGCGTGACTTTGGCGAAGCCATCGATCGGCGCACCACCGACCCGTTGCGTGGGGCTATCGGAGGATATCAACTCGGGGTGCGCTTTCTCCAGTGCTTTCAATTCGTCGAGTAGCCGATCGAACTCGCGATCCGAAATGTCCGGTGCCGCATCGACGTAGTATTTGCGGTTGTGGTGGTCGAGCGTTTCGCGGAGTTCGGCAGCGCGCTCGGCAGGTGAAGCAGGGTTCTTGGCCACGAATATCTCCTTGGGTAATTCGCGGATTGTGACAGTAGAGACGTTCGATAGCAAGCGAGGTTGCAAATCGGCTAGTTTCGCAGGCAAGCCACAGAAACGATTTGCCTTTTCATTTTGCAACGCGTTCTTTCCGTGATCGAATCGCCACAATAGAAACAGAGTCACTGTTTGGATATACCGCGAGAGTACCCGCGAACTATGCTCGAATTGATCCGTGACGAACCGGGGCGACTGTTCCTAATCGCGACGCTGTTGCCGTTGTTGGCGTTTTTCGTGCTGCTGGTTGTGGGCACAATCCGGCAGTTGCGCGGCGTCGGTGGCACGAAACCATCGGCGATCCCTGGCTATTTCGCGGTCGCTGTCATGGCGATGTCTGCAGGGTGTGCGATCGTCGGGCTATCGTGGTTTCTGCAAGATACCCACACGTACGCGAACGAGCCGATGACGCTCGAATCGCGGTGGTCCGAGCGGATCGACTGGGTGCGTATCGGCAGCCTCAAACACGACGCGCGGCCCGCACTTTCGCTCGAACTCGGTTATCGCATCGACCACCTGTCCGCGATCATGGTCGTGATGGTCACCGTGGTAGCGACGCTGATTTTCCTGTTCTCCATCGGGTACATGCACGACGAACGCCAACGCGACAATCAAGGCCGGCGCGGGCGATTTGGCCGCTTTTTCCTGTACCTGTCGCTGTTTGCGTTCGCGATGCTGAACCTGCTAATTGCCGACAACCTGTTGCAAATCTTCATCGGCTGGGAGTTGGTCGGCGTCTGCTCGTTCTTCCTGATCGGCTTCTATTTCGAGCGGGTATCGGCAAGCAACGCCGCGAACAAGGCGTTCCTTATCAACCGCATCGGAGATGCGGGCTTCCTCGTCGCAATCGCGGTTACGTGGTCGACGTTTGGCACGTTTCACATTCCAGAACTGATCGAGAAAGCGGCGACGTTGCCTGCGGATTCGTCGGCACTGTGGTGGATCGGCATGGGGTTGGTGGCGGGCTGTGCCGGTAAGTCCGCACAAATCCCGCTGCACACGTGGCTCCCCGATGCGATGGAAGGGCCAACGCCGGTGTCGGCACTGATTCACGCGGCAACGATGGTGGCGGCGGGGGTGTATCTCGTCGGCCGCGCGTTCCCGTTGTTCACGCCCGATGTTCGGATGGTGATTGCGTACATGGGCGCGATCACGATGTTCCTGAGTGCGATGATTGCCGTTGTGCAAACGGACATTAAGCGGGTGCTCGCGTTCTCGACGTGTTCGCAACTCGGCTTCATGATGCTCGCACTCGCGCTCGGCGGTTGGGTCGCGGGGCTGTTGCATTTGCTCACTCATGCGTTCTTCAAGGCACTGTTGTTCCTGTGCGCGGGGAGCGTCATTCACGGGCTGCATCACGAACAAAACTTGTCGAAAATGGGCGGGTTACGGCGGAAAATGCCGATCACCGCTTACGCGATGCTCATCGGCGTATTGGCGATCGCGGGCACGCCGCTACTTTCCGGGTGGTACAGTAAGGACCGCATTTTGG
>JANXNT010000538.1 GCA_025353985.1 Limnoglobus sp. | reverse complement strand
GGCATTCACGAAGACGCTATTACTTTCGCGTGCGTATCAACTCAGTAGCCAAGCGACGGCGGGGAACGCGACCGACGAGCAAAATTTCTCGCACGCCGCCGTGAAACCGATGCCCGCCGAGGTGCTGCTCGATGCCGTCTCACAAGTGTCGGGTGTCGCCGAGAAGTTCAATGGCTGGCCTGAAGGCTACCGCGCGATCCAAGTCTGGGACAACCGGATGCCGTCGTACTTTTTCCACATATTCGGGCGACCCGTGCGGTTCAGCGTGTGCGAATGCGAACGCGGCACCGACCCGAGCATTGCGCAAGCCTTGCACCTGATGAACTCGCCCGAGATCGCGGCGAAGATCCGCGCCCGTAACGGCCACGTCCGCAAACTCGCCGACTCAGATAAGAAGCCGGAAGCGATCCTCGACGAACTCTTCCTGAGCGCGCTCAGCCGTCGCCCCACCGACGCCGAACGAGTGAAATTGCTAACCGCATTCACCGAAGGCGACCGCCGCGCCGCCATCGAAGACGTACTCTGGGCCGTGCTGAATAGCAAAGAGTTCTTGTACAACCGCTAGGCCGTGTGGACAGGAGTGAGGGTTTCTGGGTAAGATGCCGTCTTACGCACCTGCCACGGAAGGCCGCCCATACTTGCACGCCACGCGATTTCGGACGTGGACTGGACCCGCATCGAAGGCTTCCTTCCCGGTCGACCGGGGCAGCCGGACTGGCTCGGCAAGGACAACCGCCGGTTCGTCGATGCCGTACTCTGGATCGCCCGGACCGGAGCCCCGTGGCGGGATCTGCCCGAGCGATTTGGCCTCTGGAACTCCGCGTGGCGTCGGTTCGACCGCTGGTCCCGCTCGGGCGTCTGGGCGAAGGTGTTCGGCGTGTTGCAAGACCCCGACCTCGAGTGGCTGATCCTCGACTCGACCGTCATCCGGGCGCACCCCTGCGCGGCGGGTGCTAAAAAAAAGCGGATGGCACCGGAGGCCAGGAAAGTCAGGAGTTAGGCCGGAGCCGGGGTGGATTCGGAACCAAAATCCACGTCGCTGTGAACGGGCTGGGGCTGCCGGTCAAGCTGATCCTGACGCCGGGGCAGGCATCGGATGTGGGCCAGGCGAAGGCACTGATCGACGGGGTGCCATTCGAGGTCGGGATCGCGGACAAGGGCTACGACTCGCAGGATGTCGTGAAAGCGATCGAAGACGCGGGCGCGGAGGTCGTGATACCGAGCCGGAGCAACGCGAAGTCGCCGCGGGACACCGGCTGGTCGCAGTACAAGAACCGAAACCTCGTGGAGCGGTTTTGGTCGAAGGCGAAGCAGTACCGGCGGGTCGCGACTCGCTACGACAAAAAGGCCCAGAACTTCCTCGCGTTCGTTCAACTGGCCTCGATTATGATCCTGTTGCAGTAGCCCAAATACCCAGGATTCACCAACCCTTGTCCACACGGCCTAGTCGTTTCACGAGTAATCAGTCTTCGTTTAGCCGCGCCGCGCAGGCTTTGCGTAGCGATGCGCGGGGTATGAACTCTCAGAACAATCATCTTGCCTTTGGAAACATCGTGCCCGCGCTTCGCTCCGAAGACTACGCAGCGCGGCTAAACGGAAGAGCGAATTGTGAAACTGCATTGATACGCAAGTCGTTTCTGGGATAATCCCTTTGCAGCAATCTCCGGAGTGACCCATGATCGTCTCGTTGCGAACGAACTTGACGCCCGAACAGTTTGAAATGATGTCGGGCACCCGCGGCGTCGAACTCGTCGATGGCGACCTGAAGGAGCTGAATATCGGCGCGGAATCGAGTTGCGTCTCCGGCGAACTCATGTTCCTGACCGGGAAGGTCATTCGTGCGGGGAACCTGGGCCACATTTTCCCTCCCGATGCGATGTATCAGTGCTTTCCGCTCAAGCCGAAATCGGTTCGTAAGCCCAATGTCTCCTTCGTTCGCAGTGGCCGATTTCCGAATAATCGCCCACCTCGCGGTATCATATATATCGTACCAGATCTCGTAGTGGAAGTGATCTCGCCGAACGACACGTACTACGATGTCGAAGACAAACTCAACGATTATCTGCTCGTCAAGGTGCCGTTGATCTGGGTCGTGAATCCGGATTGCCGCTCGGTTCATACCTACCTCGCGGATGGCACGGTTCGCCGTTACACGGCCGAGGAAGAACTTCCCGGCGAGCCGCTGTTCCCCGGCTTCCGCGTGCGTGTGGCGGACTTGTTCCCCGCGCCGCTGCCCACCCCACCCGTCGAGCCGGCGTGATGCACATTGCGATTCTTTCTCGCGGCGATGGCTGGCACGTGCAAGAACTCATCTGGGCATCACGCGAACTCGGCCACCGTGCGAGTGCGGTCGACTTTCGCCACCTGTCGGCCACGAATGACACCTCCCTTTCGCAGTACGATGCCGCAATCATACGCACGATGCCGGCAGGATCGCTGGAGCAAATCGTGTTCCGCATGGATGTCATGCACGCTTTCGAACTGAGTGGGCGGCCGATCCTGAATCCGCCGCGCGCGATCGAAACTTGCGTCGACAAATATCTCACGAACGTTCGTCTGATGAATGCGGGGCTGCCCGTGCCTGCGACAGTCGTGTGTCAGTTGGCGGACGATGCGCTCGCAGCGTTTGATTCGCTCGGTGGCGATGTCGTCGTGAAACCGATCTTCGGTTCCGAAGGGCGGGGTATGGTTCGCGTGACGGATCGCGAGTTGGCGTGGCGAACATTCCACGCGATCGAGCAGACCCGCGGCATCCTTTACCTGCAACAATTCATCCCGCACCCTGGCTGGGACGTGCGGGCATTCGTGCTGAATAATCAGGTCATCGCGGCAATGAAGCGCACGAACTCCGGAGACTGGCGGACGAATGTCGCGCAAGGTGGCACGGCAGAGAAATACGAACTTTCGGCACACGAAACCGCACTTGCAATCCGCGCCGCCGCCGCCACGGGAGCGATCGTTGCGGGGGTCGATTTGATACAAAACGACCGTGGCGATTGGTTGATTATCGAAGTGAATGCCGTGCCCGGCTGGAAGGCACTCGCACCGACTTGCGGCATCGACGTGGCCAAAACGCTCGTGCAATTTATGCTTGAGGCTGGCGATTCATGAACGATATTTCGCAACTCGTCCAGACCGCGTGTACGTGGGAGGTACTGTCGCGGAAGGTCGGCAACGTCCATCCACACGCCGATTTCACCAACACGACGCTCGCCGATTTCCTGCTCAGCGCGATTGCGATCGGCCCCTCGTTTCGATACGCGCACCGTGACCATGTCGGCCAAACGGTGCTGTCAGCAGTCGAAGCGACCAAGGCGTTTGTCGGCCAAAATACCAACCTCGGTATCTGCCTCGCCATCGCGCCACTTGCCGCTGTGCGCGATGGCGAACCGCTGAATACGGGTGTGCAAAGTGTGTTGGACGAACTGACCGTAAACGATGCCGAACTCGTTTACCGGGCGATCCGGCTGGCCGCACCGGGTGGCCTCGGCGATGCCCCCGAACAGGACGTTCACGATGCACCCACGGTCACGCTTTTAGAGGCGATGACACTCGCCGCAAATCGGGACGCGATCGCGCACCAGTACGCCAACGGCTACGCGGACATTTTCGACTTCGGCGTGCCCGCACTCATGGAGGCGTTCGAGAAATTCGGGCGGATCGAACCTGCGGTGATCGAGTGTCAACTACGGTGGCTCGCCGAGTTTCCCGATTCGCTGATCGCACGAAAGAAAGACATATTCGCAGCGGAGGATGTGCGACAACGAGCCAGTCATGTGTTCGCACTCGGTGGCTTGCACACGCAAAATGGCCGCCGTGCGGGAGTCGAATTCGATCGCTATCTGCGCTCGGATCGCAACGCACTGAACCCCGGCACGACGGCGGACCTCGTCACCGCGTGCGTGTTCGTTGCGTTGCGGGAAGAGATGTTGAGCGTGTCCGAAAAGTTTCCGTGGGATGTGCTCGATTGGCTATGACCGTATCGCAACGTCGAAAACGTTGCGATGCGTCTAGGCGATTGGTAACGCTTACACAAACTTCGTTTTGCCGGGCACCGACACGGGTGGCACGGCCAGTTCCATATCGAGCGAGAGGTTGGCGGGCATCGTGTCGAGCTTGCTGGCCAGGGCTTTATCCCACGTCAGCGATTCGCCGGTGTAGGTCGACATGCGGCCCATGATCGCGGTCATGGTGCTCTCGGCAACCGATTGCAGTTCGTTCAGCGGCTTGCCGGCCTTGATGCTGTTGATCATGTCCACGTGTTCGAGGACGTACGGCGAGGTGTCCTTGTTATCTTGTTCGGCCGAGTAGATTTCCTTGCCGTTGATCGTGAAGAAGCCGCCGCTCGCGGTGCGGATCGTGCCCTTCGTGCCGACGACCATTTCGGACACATCGCCGGGGCCGGGGTAGTGGCGGCAGTAGCTGGCGATCTCGACTTTGTTGCCGTATTCGTACTCGACGGCGAAGTGGTCGAAGATGTTGCCAACTTCCTTGGATTCTCCGTTCGGCCGTGCCGCATGGCCACCAATGCGACCGCCCATACCGGTTGCGCGAACGGGGTGCTTACCGATGAACCAGTTGATGACGTCCAGGTTGTGAACGTGCTGTTCGACGATGTGATCGCCGCACAACCAAACGAAGTGGTACCAGTTCTTCAATTGGTACACGACATCGGTAACGTTCGATTCGCGTTTGTTGAACCAAATCCCTGCGTTGTTCCACGCACAGCGACCGCCGACGATATCGCCGATATCGCCATTTTGGATTCGCTTGTAAACTTCCTGGTAAGACTTCTGGTGGCGACGTTGCGTACCGGCGACGACGGCAATGTTCTTGCTCTTCGCGACTTCGACGAGTGCGAGCACCTTGCGAATGCCGGGGGCATCGACGGCAACGGGCTTCTCGGTGAAGACGTGCTTGCCAGCGGTGATCGCGGCTTCGAGGTGTGTCGGGCGGAAGCCGGGAGGCGTGGCGAGGATGACGAGATCGACGCCCGATGCGATCAACTTCTGGTAAGCATCGAGTCCACCGAAGACGCGGTCGCCGATATCGACGCGGT
>JANXNT010000536.1 GCA_025353985.1 Limnoglobus sp. | reverse complement strand
CTTGAGCGGGTCGTCGGCTACCGAATGCGTTTCGATGCCGTTGCGGGTAATGCAGATGTTTTTTTCGTACGCTTCGAAGCGCTCGAACGGCCCCGCACCGACGAAACTGTAGCGGCCAATCCGCTCGCCGCCGACGACGCTTTCGAACAGGAACGCCCATTCTTCGTTCGCACCGATCGCGCGAAACGCTGAGACCGGCGTCAGCGAATCACCGAGCAATTGTCGGTACACCGGCACAACCGTGTGCGTGGCCGCCAGTTCCGCAAACTCGTCAAAACCCGGTCGGTAACGCATGAGCAACTCGGCACGATGGACGGAAGCAACAGGCGTATTGTCGGGAACCGAACGAAAATGGCGAGGGAATGGAAACGGATCACTCGCCGGGGCCGTAGTCGTCGAGCGATTCGAGGATGTGGCCGAGCTTTTCCTTCTTCGTTTTCAGGTAGTTTCGGTTGAACTCGCCCGGTTGCATCTGGATCGGCACACGCTCGACGATACGCAGGCCGTAGCCGTCGAGGCCGATGACTTTTCGAGGGTTATTCGTGAGCAAGCGAATGTCGCGAATGCCGAGATCGTGTAGGATTTGCGCGCCGATGCCGAACTGACGCAGATCGGGCGCGAACCCAAGTCGCGTATTCGCTTCAACGGTATCGAGGCCCTCTTCTTGCTGGAGTTTGTAAGCACGCAACTTATTCAATAACCCGATGCCGCGGCCCTCTTGGCGCATGTACACGATCGCGCCGCGACCCTCTTTCGCGATCTGTTGCATCGCGTACTGAAGTTGCGGCCCGCAATCGCACTTCGCCGAATGCAGTGCGTCGCCGGTGAGGCATTCGCTGTGCATCCGCACGAGAATTGGCTCAGTTTGTTTCGAACCACCGACGCCGCCCATCGTCAGGGCGAGGTGCGGTTCCGGATCGACCATCGACGAATACGCGAACAAGTCGAACTCGCCATAATCCGTCGGCAATTTCAACGCGACTTCCCGCGTCACCAGTTTCTCGGTGCGACGCCGATACTCGATCAGGTCGGCGATCGTACACATTTTCAACGCGTGTTTTTGGCAGTATTCGCGCAGGTCCGGTAGCCGTGCCATTGTGCCGTCTTCGTTCAAAATCTCGCAGATCACCGCCACTTCTCTCAGCCCTGCCATGCGGCACAAGTCGACGCTGCCTTCGGTGTGCCCCGCACGAACGAGCACGCCACCGTCGCGGGCAATTAGCCCGTCCATGTGTCCTTTGTCTTTCGCAAGATCGTGTGGGTTCGAATGCGGATCGGCACAGACGCGGATCGTACGGCAACGGTCGGCGGCCGAGATCCCCGTGCCGATACCGTGGCGGGCGTCGAAATTGTGCGTGAACGGCGTAGCGGTCGGGTCGAGATGCACGCCGGGTAGGAGGTCCAAACCGAGGTGCTCCGCACGCACTTTGGCAAACGAGACACAGAGCCGTCCGCAGGCTTCGCGAATCATGAAGTTGACGGCCTCGGGCGTCATCGCCTCGGCGGCCATCACGAGATCGCCTTCGTTTTCGCGATGCTCATCGTCGACCAGGACGATCATCCGCCCCGATTTCAATTCGGCAATCGCGGTGTCGATCGTGCAAAAAACGCTGGCAGTGTCTGTCGTGTTCATTATGAGATTATAAGGTACCGCCCGTGCGACTTTCACGAATCGTCGCACGATTTCACGCGGTGATCGCCATCGGCAGTCCGGTTTCGTCGCGTGGTGGCAGTGCGGGATACGTGCAAGACGTGCCCGCGAAATGTCGCTCGGCCGTCCAGAGTGCGGCAAACGCATCGAGGAGATCGTCGTTGCGATACGCAGATTTCGGAAGCGATACGGCACGATACGCCTCGCCATATCGCGAAAGCACCAAGGCTTCTCGCTCCGCACGCCCCGCCGCTGTTTTTTTGCTGTGCGACATCGGGTGGAAATCGTTCCAGGCGCAGAAGCTCAGTTCTGGATGCACTTCGTAAAACTGCGACATACGCTCTGGTTTTTGAAGCAAAAAGGCATCGACTTCGCGAATCTTAGGCAGGAGAAACCACGTCTGTTTGCTAATCTTCCGCCCGTCCGCCTTCGTGCCAATTCCACATGCACCGACGTAAGTTTCGGCAGCAAGCATCGGCCGGATCGGTGCGGGGAACACACTACTGCCCCGCGATTTCAACAGGCATCGCACCAGAGTGTCGCATTCGCGTGCACCGGCGTTTGGCAAGCCGATCGGTATGTCGATCATCGCGATGGCGAGCGTCGGCAGAATGGCTTCGATATGCAATAGGATTTGAACCGAAACGGTGCGAGTCTCGGTGTCGAGACTCGCGCAAATCCAGCCCGTGCGACAGCCATCGATTCCGGCGACGATGGCCATCGGAGTGCTCCCGTAGCGTTTACTGTGGCCCCGGTGGTCCGCCACCAGGTGCTGTCGGCTTCTTCACAGGCTTCATATCGGATTCAAACTTCGACAGTTTCCAGGGAACCGTTAAGAACTCCGAACTGCGTTCTTGCATTTCCACTGGCGTTTCCGATGCTGCCGCCGCACGGGCGTCTTTTAATTTCTGGAATAATGTGGGATCATCGCACACGAGTATGGCGGCACCCCGCGCACCGGTCTGGCTACTTTCACCGTTCGGCACTTGGAGTTCGATTGGCACTTTAATCGTTGCCAGTTTATCGGTGAGCGTCAGTACCGGTGCGGTATCGCGGTTTTCTGCGATGATCGTCCCCGGTGGCGAAATGCGTCCCAAACTCGACGAACTGCGTGTCCCTCGCCAAATGGACAGGTATAGTTCTCGCACCTTCTCGGCGGAGGCTTCTGAATTATCCAACGGCGTGAAGAACTGCGTGGCGATTTGTGCGGAAAAATCATTCGGTTCGGGATGAACGAAGCCCGCTCCACCGATCGCGGCCATGCGACCGAAGCTCTTCTGAATGAGCGACAGCGCGTGTGGCGATTTCGACATCGGTCCGGCGAACGTCGGCAACACGATCGCGTTTTGCCCGCCGAAACTGAATACGGGAAGCATGTCTTGATAGACGTATGTTGCGGCGGCGGTTTCCAAGTCGCGAATCAGGAAGCCGTAGTTCGTCAATTTCGCCGACTTCACGAATCCTTGCGGTTGCAGCACGATTTGCCATGTCATTTCTTGCTGCGAGTTCTTGTCTTGCATCATTTGCAGCGTCAACTCGAAGTGACCTTCGGGGCATTTCATCACGGCGTTCATCGTGCAATTCAGCGCTCCAGAAGGCTCTCGTACCCATTGCGACAACCCGCCCGGTACGATTTCGAAGGCCCCTTTGTTGCGATGCGCGATCCGCATCACGTCGATCTGCCGGAAGATGACGAGGTCTTCTTTCCATACCTTCTGCGTGTCGGCGATGGCAGCAGGTGATTTGTAGGAAATCGACATCTGACGGCCGGTTGGTGCAACACCGCGAAAGGCCTCGTAGAACTCGGCGTCATTCGCATCGGTGAGGTTGGATTTCGCGACGTGCTCCGACCAAATTTTCACCGCCGCCGCCGCATCGGTTCGCACCGCGAAGCCGATGCCCAGCAGGTAAGCGGCGTAACCCATCCCGCCGACCATCGCCACCCACCACGCGAAGTTACACAGAGGATAGCCGATCCGCGTACCTTCCGAACTCTTGATCTGCCGGCGGCCCGCAAACGAAAGAACGAGCGCGATCATCGGCATCGCCAACATCAACGGCTGCACGAAATGTTGTGTGTTCCAAAAGGCAATTAGCCCGAGTATCACCAAAAACACCGCGAACAACCCCGCCAATCCCGCCGCCAGCATCGCCGTGACAGAGTACGGGGCATAACCAGTCGAATCGCTGGTCGAAGGAAGTTTGGGGGAGTCAGCCATCGGGAGCGGTCCTTGTGGTTGCCGAAGACAACGCAAATAGAAGATGGTGGCTTTCTAGCAGTACGCCCCCCCAAGGGAAACAGTTCGAGCCACAGAAGCGTGGCAAACGTGGCTGACGAAGCCTAACCCAGCACGAACGTCAACACGCGGTCGAGGTTGATTTGTTCGGGTGGGCAGTCCTTTCGGCGTGGGACGACGGGGTACACTTCGGGGAAAGCGTACTCGCCGGGTTCCCAACTTCGGGGCCAATCGGTTGGCACGGTCGAGGGTGTGAATCGCTGCTCGAGGCCAGGTGCGATTTTCTTGCCGGACGCATCGCGGAGTGGCACGCCGATCAGCGATTTTTCGTCGGGCTTCGTCGAAACGACTGCGGAACACGGGAAAAATTCGTGGTGCATGCCATCGCGGTCGGCGGCGACTTTTCCCACCATCCGCCGTAAAAGGTGCAGTGCCCGGTCGCGATCGCCAGGGTGGATCAAGTCGAGTTTCGGCGCGACGAACGCCACGCGCGTGATCCACGATGGCCGCATTTCGCGCGGTAAAAATAACTTCGAGAGGTGCCGAACGCTCGTGCCAAGTAGGTTTTCGCCGGGTTCGAGAACGTGGAACAAGTCGTTGACCATTTGGCGATTGTCGTCGTACATGCCCACGCCACCCGCGAGCAACATCGGGATATCGAGCATCACGATCAAGGCATGGCACGACCGCAGTGCGCTCAGGAAATGTTCGACGATCTCGGTGCGGTACTCGTCGTAATGCAAGACAAACAATTTTCCCGTCGGCGTCTCGCGCAACGCGGGTGGCAACGGCGTGAACTGCTTCGAGGCATCGAGGCCGCAGATACGACTTTTGGCGAGAGTCGTCGCATCCGCCGGGCGCGCTTTGTTGCCAGTCTTATCGAGTAAGAATGTCGATGGCGAAATCAGCGGTTTGTACGAAAGGATCAGATTCGCGAGCGCGAGTTTGTAGCTTTCGACCAACTCGATTTCCGTCGCGTTCGGTTGCAATATCGCTTGCAGGAAAGGCAGACATTGTTCGCGGTACGGCGTGTCGCTTTGCAAATGACTCAAGGTGTGATCGGACCAATCCGCATAGCTGCGGCCGAGCATTGCGGCATCGGCGACACGCTCGCCGGGCAGGTCGAACAACTTCAGCACGACATCGCTGAAGTTCCAGTCGCTTCGCTCGAAACGGCAGGTGTACTGGTAGCGGTCGCTGGTTTTTTCGGGCCAACTTCCGGCGTGAACGAGCGAGTCGCGGTGCTTCGCAAACGGGAACTCCGCCCAACCCGCATCGCACGCCAATTTCTCGAACTTGCGAATCCGCGTGTTCGTCGAACCGAGCGCGAAGCGTTCGGGGTCGTGGTCTTGCAGGTGGTTAATCAGCGACGTCAGCAACACAGTTTTGCCCGCGTTGTACTGGCCAACGATACCCACGCGGCACTCGGTCGTGTTAAGGCGGAACAGCGGCATCATGTTCTGGTTCGCGGTTAAGTGTGGCGTAGGAATGCGATTCGCTTCACGCACATCAAAAATCTATTGACTTCCACTTCAAATGCGTGGAAACTCATCCTACCCACCGCACTCGCATCACTTTACCCGAGTTTTCCATGCCCCGTTTTAACCGACGCAGCTTTCTCCAGATCGGTTCGCTCGGCCTCGGTGGCCTGACATTGCCGGGGCTGTTACGTGCCGAGTCGACAGCGGGCGTTCGCTCGAATCCCAAGTCGGTGATTCTCGTTTACCTCGTGGGCGGGCCACCGCACCAGGATCTCTTCGACTTAAAACCCGACGCACCGAAAGAGATCGCGGGGCCGTGGAAACCGATCCCGACGAAGGTGCTGGGGATCCAGATTTGCGAAGCGCTGCCGCAACTTGCGAAGATCATGGACAAACTCACGATCGTCCGCTCGCTGATTGGGAATCAAGCCGATCACGATGCGACGCAGGTGTATAACGGCCACAACCCTCGGAAGCCGACACCGGCGGGTGGCTGGCCGCAATTCGGCTCGGCGGTGGCCAAGTTGAAGGGGCCAATCGATCCCTCGGTGCCGCCGTACTTCAGCCTCTGTTACACCTGCACGCACGGTCCGTACAACGAGCCTGGCCCCGGTTTCCTCGGGCCAGCACTGGCACCGTTTCGCGCGATGGGCCAGACCCGCGACGACATGGTGCTGCGTGGGATCGCGGTGAACCGGCTCGCCGACCGCAAGACGCTCCTCAACCGGTTCGACGATATGCGCCGCGATGCCGATGCGACGGGCGCGTTGAAGGGAATGGACGCATTCACCGAGCAGGCATTCGGGCTACTGACATCGTCGCGTGTCGCCGACGCACTCGATTTATCTCGTGAACCGAATAAGGTGCTCGAACGATATGGCACCGGCGACCCAAAGATTTTTATGGACGACAACGGCGCACCGCGCGTCCCGCAAAGCCTGCTGATGGCGCGGCGTCTCATCGAAGCCGGTGCCCGCGTAGTCACCTTGAATTACAGCAAATGGGACTGGCACGGTGGCGCGAACAACACCATCTTCAAGCGCGAAGCCGAAGACTTTCCGCCGTTCGACAAGTGCGTCAGTGCGCTGGTCGAAGATTTACACGATCGCGGACTCGACAAGGATTGCACGGTGATCGTGATGGGCGAGTTCGGCAGAACGCCGAAGATTAGCACGCAGGTCGGTCGCGATCACTGGCCACAAGTGAACTGCGCCCTGATGGCAGGCGGTGGCATGACGATGGGGCAAGTCATCGGTTCGACAGACAAGATCGCCGGCGAGGCCGCAAGCCGCCCCGTCACGTTCGGCGAACTCTATGCCACGCTCTACCACAACCTCGGCATCGACGCGACCAAGGCGACACTCCCGGACCTGACCGGCCGCCCCCAATATCTGATCGAAGACAGCGCCCTGCCAATACGCGAACTGATCTGACCGCTCAGTATCG
>JANXNT010000511.1 GCA_025353985.1 Limnoglobus sp. | reverse complement strand
CTACGAAGCCGTTGACGCCGTTCCACTTCGGTTCCAGGTTCATGATCGCGACGCGGTACGGGTGTGTCAGTTTGTCGTCGGCTCCGCGTGCCTTCTTCGATTTTGCGATGAACTCCTCCGCAGTCGGGAACTCGTTGTCGCGATTCATCACGAGCAATACGACTTCCAGCCCTCGCTCGTGATACTTCGCATACGTGGTCTGAAGTGCCAGCATATCGTCGGTGAAATCATTCTTGCCGAAACTCTTATCGAGCCAGAACATCATCAGCACCGGCTTGCCCTTCAGTTTTGCGAGCGAGATTGCTTCCGTTTTCGCGTCGGGTACGACGACGAGTTCGGGTGCCGGTTTCCCGAGGAGTTCTCCGAACGAATTCGCACGCAGTTCGAGGTTGAGGTCGAGTTGTTGAATCGGCTCGGTGCCCGAAATCTTCACAACTGCTTGGGTACGCTGTACGCAAGTGCCATAGGTGTCGAAGGTGTATTGGCCGGGCGGTGCAAAGAGTTCGTACTCGCCCGATTCGGAAACGCAACTCGACAAATACGCTTCGTTGCTGCGGAGAATGACGTTTGTCCAACCGATCGCGACCTTCTTCGCTTCGAGTTGCGGGCAGCGGATTTTGCCGTGAATTCGCACGCCGGGCTGAACCGTGACGACGATCGGCTTCTCCGTCAGCACGCGATACGGGCTGACCTCACTCGTGGCGTAAAGGTTTTTGTCGGCGACCCGCACGCTGAGCAATCCGTACGAGAAATCTTGCGGGTTCGTTTGCGCGACCCCGTTCGCATCGGTGGTGTAACCATCGGTGTACCGCCAAAGGAACTCGCCAGCGATTCGGACTCGTTTCCCGAAATCGGTGACTTTGGCGTTGGCGACCGGTTTGCCGTCGGCCGTCACAAACCGTACCGCAACCTCGGCGGGCCTCTTCGCCCCCGGCACTTTGTTCCGCTTCATCGTGAACAGAAATCGATCGTATTTTTCATCGACATCGAACGCTTTCGGGCGTGGATCCAACGGTCGGTTCGCGAGGCAGATCGTAAGTGTGTCGTCATCGTCGAAGCGATAGATCCCGCGAATCGGGCCGCCGGCCATCTCTTTGCCGAACAGCATCGTCGCCAGTTTCGGGATCGCGATATCGATCTCTTTCGTCGCCTTCGTGGCATCGAGCGCGAACGAAGACTTGAGTTCCGGCACTTTCGTTTCCGTGTATGGAATCAGATAGTTCGACAGCGAAATGGTGTCGCCGCGGAAACTCATTCGCGAATCCCAAACGTAGTGGATCGCGGTGCCACCGCCCGGCATCGTCGCCTTGTCGAAAATCCATTCGCCCTGCACGCGCTCCGTGTCGGGTTTCGGCTTGGGTGTAGGTGCCTCTTTGCGGTTCGCGACCGGCTTCGGTGGGTCGTCCGCAGATGCCTGCCCGAGCCAACCGACGGCACCGATCGCGGCCATCGCGACACCGATACAGGCGAGCGTCGTCGTTAAGATTTGTTTCATTTTCATGATGCGGGATACCTCGTTAGCGATTTTT
>JANXNT010000879.1 GCA_025353985.1 Limnoglobus sp. | reverse complement strand
CTTGTAAAAGCCGACCGCTTGGGCGTACGCGGCACGCAGCCGAATCTCTTCCGACGAGAAGATGGCGGCTTTCTTGTCGGGGTCGTCCATGCCGGACTTCGTCGCACTGGCTATCGCCGCAACTGCGACTTGTACCGCTTTCTCGTAGCCAGTTGGCGGGTTCGAGAGGTGCAGTTGGGCGAGCAGATTTCGCAAGCTCAGGTACGATTTCAGCTCCGGCCCGCCGGTCGGTTCGGGTACCGAGTCGATGTCAGCCACGGCTTTCTGGAAGATGTTTGATTTTTGCTCGGGCGTCAGCGGGCTGTTTTTGCTGTTGATGAGCATGTAAGCCGCACGGCCTTGAGCGATCCGCGCGCTGGAGACAGCCGAGTACGAATTGTTCACTTTTGCGAGGATATCGAACGCTTCGCGATACTGCTTCTCTTCCATGTATAGGCGGCCAAGCCGATAACGTACGGAATCGGTCGACGGGTCGGTCGGGTAGTTTTTGTCGAGAATAATGCTCAACTGAATCGCGCGATCGCGATCAACGGTGCGGTTCTCGGCATCGGTGTCTTCGAGTTTGGCACGCGAAGCGAGGTAGCCTTCTATCGCGAACAGCCCCGCTTTCGCAGCGATTGGCCCGCGTTGCACTTGCGATAAATGCTCGCCCAAGATCGCGGCTTCGTACGGTCGGTCCCCGTTGAGGTAGGCGTATGCCAGCATCATGTTCATGTCGGCGATGTCTTTCGCGGGAATCGCCGGCGTTACGAGTTGCCGGGCACGTTCGAAGAGTCCGATCGCGTCTTTCATAAACACTTCGCGTTCTTTTTGCTCCAAACCGCTACCGGCATCGAGTTTGACGAGCGCGGCCATCTGGCATTCTTCGAAGGTCGTGTATTCGCTCGGTTTCTTGGTCGCGCCCATCACGAGTGTTCGAACGACCCGCGTGCGGGCTTTACCGGCGCGGTCGCTGTATTCGTTGTCGAATTCGATGAGTTTTTTGTACTCACGGGATGCATCCATCAGCAGTGAACGCGCGTTGCCATCGATCGATATGATGATCGGCGGGGTCGCTTTGTTAAATTGGATGCCAAACAACGCTTCGCGTTCGCTGAGGCTCGCGAGGTAGTACGTCATACTCAAACGTTCGGGTGTGTTTCGCGAACGATACACGTCTTTATCGAGCCAGTTTTTGACGAGGATTTTCGCCATGCGAACATCGTTGGCGCTGCCACGGCGATTTTGCAAGTACTTATTTTGGGCTTCGAAAAACTCGACCATCCGCACGCCATCGCCAGACGCGGGGGATTTCGTAGCATCGATGCGAATCTGTTTGAACGCATCTTCGGCGAGTTTCACGTCGGTTTTTTCAATATCGCAAGCCCCGGCCCAGGCCCGTGCGGACCAGGAAATCGGGCTATTCGTGTCTTTCTTGCCCAGTGCGAGAAAGATCGCTTTCGCGGCATCGAGTGCCGTACCGCGTTGGACGGCTTCTTGCCCTTCTGGGGAAATGTAGGCATCCGCGAGATTGAACTGATTGATGCCGCGTTCGAGTTCGGCTTGCATCGAATCGCGCGTCAGCGACTTCTTCCGGGCGGGATCGGTAGCCGGGTCGTCGATGATCGCTTGAATGGCCTTCGAGCCTTTACCGAACAGTTCCGAAGCATTCGTGAACATCGGGCGCGTGGCCGCCGCTGCCGCTTTCTTCTCCGCCACTTTGGCTTGATCTTGCGCTTCGGCAGGCCCCGTGTCGATCCGGTACGCACGGCTCAACTGTGCCTTGGCTTGCAGGGAAACGACGCGAGCTAAAGCCAATGACGCTTCCGACGAACGCGGATGGTTCGGGTGATTTTTCAGGAACGCATCGAACTCCTTTTTGGCCCCCGCAATGATGCCATCGCGCAACACGGCATCCGACTCCGATTGAGCAAGTAAAAGCCGCGTCTTCGCCAATTCGAGTGGCAGCACGACTTTCAAATCGCCCGTCGGTTCTTTCTTTTGCAAGTCGTTGAGGAATTCGAGAGCGAGGTCGGACAGTCCGTTCTCGCGTAAGCCTTGGACGAGATCGAGCGGGTTGGGCGTTTGCGCATAAGCAGACTGCGAGCCAACGAATGCAACGAATGCGAGCCAAAAACCCTTGCGGACCATATCGACGCTCCGTTGACTCGACCGACCGGGACATGAACGAACCACCGAATACGACGTTCGAATCGCGTCGCAGGTTCCATAACTCAATTTTGACGGAACGACCGACTGAGTCAAGAACCTTTTCCGAAGAACTGCAATCGAACGGTCGCAAAGGGAGATAGTTTCACACAGTAGGCTGACATCGGCATACGCCATTTACGATAATTCTACTGTGCGTAATCCTGCTTAATCCTGTCCACGTTCTTGTTGCAAACATCTTCCAGCGCAGCTTGCAAACGAGGAAACTGAAATGCGAACCCCGCAACCGTCGCGCGTTCGGGCATAACACGTTGGCTACCTGTCACGACTTCGGCGACCCGTCCCAGCGCGATGCGCAACGCGAAACCGGGTGCGGGTAGCCAGCATGGCCGATGCATTACCGCACCGAGTGTACGGCAAAACTCCACGTTCGAGACGGGGTTTGGCGACACCGCATTGACTGCACCCGTTAGCGATGGATTGTTCAACGCGAAAACGTAAAATTCAGTGAGATCCCGGTGGTGAATCCAACTGATGTACTGCTTGCCGGAGCCAACGCGACCGCCGACGAAGAAGCGGAATGGGCGCATCAGGTTCGGTAGTGCCCCCCCTGCCCTATCGAGTACGATGCCGAGCCGGGGGTGGATGACGCTCGCACCGGCGTCCCTTGCGGAGTTCGCGGCGGCCTCCCAATCGCGGCCGATATCGGCCATGAAACCGCTGCCGAACGATGACGATTCCGTCAATGTCTCCGCGCCGCGATCACCATAAATGCCGATCGCCGAGCAGGAAATGAACCGTTTTGGTTCGCCGTTTTTTCTACGCGGCGAACGGGCAATCGCATCGGAAAGGTAGCGCGTACTCTCGACGCGGCTATCGCGGATTTCCTGCATAAACGCACGCGACCAACGCGTTTCAAAAATGTTCGCACCCGCCAAGTGAACGACCGCATCTGCCGTTTCAACGCAGCGAAACCAGCTTTCCATCGAGCGGTAATCGACCGTCGCCGTCTCGCAGCCTTTGCCGAATCGTTCCGGTGAAATGGCACCACGACTGGCCACAACGACCGTGTGGCCATCCGCGATCAATCGCGGAACGAGCCGCGTGCCAATCAACCCCGTGGCCCCACTGACGACAATACGCATGGATCACCCGTTTCCTGGGCCGACCATTTTTTCGGGTCGGACGATTTTGTCAAACATCTCTCCGTTCAGCGTAGGGCCGGTGAACTTTCCGTCATCGCTTTTTGTCGGCGGCGCGACCGCGATCGCTTCCGCACGGAGTGTCGTTCCGTTGTGGTGCGCCTGCTTGGCGATCTTCGCGGCGGCATCGTAGCCGATGTGCCGATTCAGCGCCGTCACCAGCATGAGCGAGTTCGCGAGGTGCCCATAGATCTGCGTGCGGTTCGGCGTAATACCCTGTGCACAATGCTCGTCGAACATGTGGCAGGCATCGGTAATGAGCCGTACCGAGTGCAGGAAATTGTGAATGATCACCGGCTTGAAGACGTTGAGTTCGAAGTTCCCTTGGCTCGCCGCGAAGCCGATTGTCGCGTCGTTACCGAAGACTTGCACGCAGACCATCGTCATCGCTTCGCTTTGTGTCGGGTTCACTTTGCCGGGCATGATCGACGAACCCGGTTCGTTCTCGGGGATCGTCAATTCGCCGAGGCCACAACGCGGGCCGGATGCCAACCAGCGCACATCGTTCGCCATTTTCATGAGCGCGACCGCAAGCACTTTCAACGCCCCGCTCGCCCCGACGAGCGCTTCGTGCCCCGCTAGCGCAGCAAACTTGTTTGGCGCGGTTACGAAGGGCAACTTCGTTAGTTCCGCGATCTGCACGGCCACCGCTTCGGCGAAGCGCGGATGGCTGTTCAAGCCGGTGCCAACCGCCGTGCCGCCGAGTGCGAGTTCGTACATACCGGGCAGCGAAGCTTCGATATTTTTCAGGCCGATATCGATCTGGGCCACATACCCGCTAAACTCTTGCCCGAGCGTCAGCGGCACCGCGTCCATCAGGTGCGTACGGCCAATTTTAACGATGTCCGCAAACGCTTCCGCCTTCTTGTGAAGCGTCGCACGCAATATCCGCACGCTCGGCAACAGCCGATGCACGATCTCTTCTGCGGCCGCGATGTGCATTGCCGTGGGGAAGGTGTCGTTCGACGATTGCGACATGTTGACATCGTCGTTGGGGTGGATCGGCTTCTTCGAGCCAACCATGCCGCCCGCCATTTCTATCGCCCGATTCGAGATGACTTCGTTGACGTTCATGTTCGTCTGCGTGCCACTACCCGTCTGCCAAATGCGTAGCGGAAAGTGTGCAT
The DNA here is from genome assembly GCA_025353985.1 of Limnoglobus sp. Taxonomy (GTDB): domain Bacteria; phylum Planctomycetota; class Planctomycetia; order Gemmatales; family Gemmataceae; genus Limnoglobus. The sequence continues at coordinate 870 of JANXNT010000879.1, read as the reverse complement.
CGAGCGTACCCGCAATCACTTCGTCGGCGGCTTTCGCGATGCCATCGCACGTCGTTTGAGGCATCAAGCCAAGTGCGGTGTTCGTCATCGCCGCCGCTTTTTTCAGCGTGCCAAATGCACGGATGACGGATCGCGGCATGAGGTCGTCGCCGATCGCGAAGTGGATCAGCGAACGGGCCGTCTGCGCGCCGTAATAGCGATCGCTCGGCACCTCGATTTTGCCCATCGTGTCCGTTTCAATACGCATCGTCATAACAGCGTTGCCTCGTCGTAGTCGCGGAGAATACCGCCAATTGTATGTGAACCGACGACCTCATTTTTAACTTGCGTCGATTCGGAGAGGGCGTATCCTCTACGGATACACGAAATCATGATCGAAAGTGAGCCATGCCAGAAATCACCCGACGTGCGTTACTTGCGGCCAGTGTCGCCGCGCTGAACACGGCGGTGCCCGCCGCGAACCGTGGAATCGCCCTTGAGAACGCCAAACCGGGGACGACCGACTGGCAACTCACGTACGTCAAGTTTGACGGCAAAGCGAAGTTTCGCTCGTCGCTGATCGAGGGCTATTGTTCGCGCACGAGTGTGAAGGCGGGCGAGAAGATCGGCTTGCACATCAGCACCAACCCCGCTTCGTCGTTTACGATCGACATCTATCGGCTCGGGTATTATCAGGGCCACGGTGGCCGACATATGACGACGCTCGGGCCGTTTGACGGGAAGCCGCAGCCGACGCCGAAGATGGGCGAGAAACGGCTCCACGAGTGCCAATGGGACGCCAGTACCGAATTCACGATTCCGAGCGACTGGTCGAGCGGCGTCTATCTCGGGAAACTCTCGGCGAAGAACCACCGGTACCAGAGCTATGTG
>JANXNT010000424.1 GCA_025353985.1 Limnoglobus sp. | reverse complement strand
CTGTGCGACGGATTTTCACTCGGGAATTTAAGGTCCAGGCGGTCAAGCTCGTCACCGAGCAGGGCTACTCGTTTGCCGAGGCGGCGAGGAAACTCGATCTCCGCGAGAGCTTGCTCCGGCGTTGGAAGACGCAGTTGGCGTCCGAAGGCGAGCAGGCGTTTCGCGGCCAAGGTGTGCCGCTCGTCGAGGACGAATTAGTGCGGTTGCGGGCCGACAACAAACGGCTCGCGATGGAGCGCGATCTCTTAAAAAAAGCGACGGCGTTCTTCGCCAGGGAGTCGCTATGAAGTACGCTTTCATCCGTCGTAACGCTGGGAAGTTTTCGGTGCGGCGAATGTGCGATGTGCTCGGGGTTTCGGCGTCGGGGTACTACCATGCCCGCGATCGGCCGAAGAGTGCGACCGGGTGGCAGGGCCGGGGCTTCGCTGATCGTCGGTACTACCATGCCCGCGATCGGCCGAAGAGTGCGACGGCTTTGCGTTGCGACGCTTTGGCCGAACGAATTCGTACGATTCACGCGGCGAAGAAGGGCCGCTACGGTTCGCCTCGGATGCACGCCGAACTCGTCGACGAACGCGAAACGTGGTGCATCCACGCGGTGGCGAAGGCGATGAAATCGCTGGGAATCCAGGCGGTTTCGCACCGTAAGTTCCGCGTGTCGACGACCGATTCGAACCACGAGTTCCCCGTGGCCGACAACGTCCTCGACCGAAATTTCACCGCCACGAAACCGAACCAAGTGTGGCTTGCGGACATGACCTACATCCCCACAGCCGAGGGCTTTCTTTACTTATCCATCGTGGAAGATTTGTTTTCGCGGCGTGTCGTGGGCTGGTCGATGTCGGAGTCGATGGAGAGCCGCAGCGTGGTCGATGCGCTGCACATGGCGATCGAGTCGCGGCGCCCGGAAGCGGGGCTGTTGGCGCACTCGGATCGCGGCAGTCAGTACGCGAGCGAACACTACCAACGGCAGTTGGCGAAGCACGGCATTCGGTGCAGCATGAGCCGTCGCGGCAACTGCTGGGACAACGCGCCGATGGAGTCATTTTTCGCGAGCCTGAAGAAAGTGTTGGTGCATCACAAGCGGTACGAGACGATGGAGCAAGCGAAGGCGAGCCTCTTCGAATTCATCGAAGTGTTCTACAACCGCGAACGCCGACACTCCTCGTTGGGGTATGTGGCCCCAGCGAAGTTCGAAGGTAACGAATACTCCTAACTGACTGGCCGTTTTCCGTGGGGAAGTCCATACCTTTACGTTTCAAAAGCGGAAGTCGAGATTCGCGAAGTCGTCGAACGGGACCGCCCCACGTGGTTGGCGTATCACCTCGAAGTTCGTCGCGACATCCGGCGTCGCGCATATTTGGCGGGCGATCTGAGAATCGCACTCGATTCCGCCAACAGCGAATCCAAACTACTCGGGCTAGATGTCACTCAAGTCAGTGTGGCCGCGTCCGTGAAAATGGTTGCGGGCATCGACCCGAGCGAACTGGTTTGACCGCCGCCACCTCCGAATCACCGATGCCATGTTGGACGAACCCAAATGAATCGCGCCGCCTTGACCCGCCTGCGGAATCGCGTCGACGTGCTGCGCTGCCCCGTGTGTCGTGTCGTTGGGAGATATGTTCCCGAACCGCGGAAGCCGGTAAGGGACGATCCTTTTGAACATGCAACGGAAGAGGAACGTGTAGAAGTAAAGGCGATTCTCAACGCAATGCACGCCTGTCAAGGTAACGTGCCGACTGAGTGGCGGAGTGCCGGGGTTGCGGACGCCCCACCAAACCCGACACGCTGATTGCGCATGGAACCAGTGACGAAGTGCATCGCTTGCATGACTTACTTAGCAGTCTGAACGAACGCAGTGAAGCCAGTCCGACCGATCAAAACAGTAGGACTTGAATTGAACATCGGAAGTCGTTTGAACTGGAATTAACAGAAATCCTACGAACGCAATTTGCACGTTAACAACGGCAAGTTTTGAATGGAACATAAGGTGGAGAACACGGCGAACGACCTCGTTGTGCAATCGGTGATACCGAACGAACGTTTCTGGCTTCAATTTCAGCGAAATCAGTTTGCATAAACAATCCTCTTGCCGAACTGCGTTTGCAATAATAAATGTAATCGTTCACGGGGTCAAATGACGATTTTTAAGGACTTTTTGCGTATCTGTTGCTGAAAATCGGAGAT
>JANXNT010000337.1 GCA_025353985.1 Limnoglobus sp. | reverse complement strand
GTGCGCGTACGACATCGCTTCGACCAGTTTCGTGAAGATGCGGATCGCGTCTTTCGTCGGCAACGGAGCGGGATTGTCGAGAACATCCTTCAGTGATTTCTCGACGTAATTCATCACGTAATACGGCCATTCCGCATCGGTGCCGCAAATCGCGAGGAGTTGCACGAAGCCATTTTCGTTCAACATCTCCAGCAAGTGCTTCGTCTCGTCGGCGAGGTTTCGCTTGTCCCGTCGCGGGAAAAATTTGATCGCGACATGTTGATCCGGAGAGGCATCGGGCGATGCCAGCCAGACCGAACCGAACGTCCCGGCCTTGAGCGGTTTGAGAAGTTTATAACCGGGCGACGGGTGATGCCAACCGGTTTTGGGGCCGAAATCGGCGTTGGCTTCGATGTGCTTTTCGATCTCCGCCTGAATGCGTCGCCCCGATTGCAACCGCGCACTCGAGTACGAACCCGAACCCGCCGATGACGCCGATTGCGATTTCCCAGGCCAGAAATTCGACGGCATACCCGGTTCGCTCGATTGCGACGTACTATCGGACACCCCATCGGGTATCTTCGGGCCGAACGCCATCGACGCTTGTTCCGCAGCCGAGCGACGGATGGACGAATCGGACGATGGATCCTTCGCGGAAGCTGACATATCGCAACCCGATTCGAGAGTGGGCCAAGTCCATGGCACAATATGATTTAGGCAAGAAGATCGATAGCGATATCGTAATGAGTTGTTCGCAACTGGCAAGGACTAAAGCTCGCTGAACTACGGAACGATCGGATTCAGATCGTTGTGGGCCAGGATTTGCACCTTCGCGATTTCGGAAAGGGCGCTTCGGAAGTATGCGCGTTGGGTTTTGTTGCCAGAATCCAGATTTACGATGCCAGCATGTCCTTCCCAACCAGGGCGAAATTCGGGAGTGCGCGGGCCGTTATCCGGTATGTGCATCGCACGTTCCCACTGGACATCGAGCGGGGCAACTGCGGGAATTGTGCGAATGGTATCGACACTGAGAAATAGCACCCAACGACGGGTCGGATTCGCACCGACGAGAACCCATGCTTCATGAACTGTCGTTAAGCTCTCGACCCAAACCGATAATCGGGGAATCGCTTCGTTTTTGTCTGCGGTGGACAATTCAAAGAACGCGGGAAGTGCAAGGCCCGCTTCAACCCGTCGTACCGCTTCCGGGCTGAGATTGCCCATTTTTGGCTCGTTTGCAAGCCGAATCACGGTAATGCCGTGCGGGAGCGTGCTGCCATCCGTGCCTGGTACGATTGTGTTCGGCAACATCATCGGCGACTCGGTATGAGGCGTGCGAGATATTTCCTGAGCAGTGTCGGCAGTCCGTTTTCAACGGGAACTTCGACCCCGAAAACCTCGTTCGTCAGCGTATTCCGGTAGAACCAGTGACAAGGTCCATCGAGCGGAATTTCGACGGACGCTCGGTGCGTTTCCCGTTCCCAGTGATATTCGATCGGCCCGCCCGTAAACGCCGCCGCCGCCGGAACGGGTAACGTTTGATTCATCTCGAACCACGCTACGGACCACACCTGAATAGCCTTATCAGCGAGATGGCGATCCACGACATTTTCGTCGGCCATCCGTCGCAAATATGCGAGATGCTCCTCGATTTTCTGCGTGTACTCGTCGACTGGCGTCGCTAGGAATTTGAGATGCGTCAACACGGGGAACTCCGCTGTCGTTGGTTTCGCCTTTAGGGATTATTGTAATCAAAACACTGGCTCGCGTACAATTTCCCCGTCCGGCGATTGACCGAGAGGGTATGGAATGCTCCGCGAAGAACAGATCGATATTCGCAAGCAGCGTGCGAAAGCGGGGCGGTTCGTTATCGAGAACCGCACGAAGCGGCGGGTGTTCTCGGATTACTTTGTGGCGAACCCGGAATCGGGCGGTAAGTACGAAGTCGAAATCAAAGGCTTCGACACGGGCGACAACACGTGTACGTGCCCGGATTTTAAGGCGAACACGCTCGGCACTTGCAAGCATATCGAAGCGGTGCTCGAACTGCTGAAGGACGATCTGCCCGCGCATTTGCAGAAGAAAAAAGCGACGGTGACGCGGCCGGAAGTGTACTTGCATTACGGCGAGCAACTGTTGCTGGGCCTGCACCTACCCGCGCGGCACTCGGACAAACTCGCGCAACTTTCGGTGCGGTTCTTCGACGAAAAGGGCCTCTGGACCGCGAAGGGCCGCTACGAAGATCTCATCCACGACATCGAGCGCGTGCCCGAAGAAATCACGGTGCTGTCCGATGCGATGGAGTTCATCGAGCGCGAAGTCGAACGCGCGGAATTGCTTCGCAAAGAGCAAGACTGGCTATCGGAATTGGTCGCCGGTACGCTCGATCTCGGATTACTTTCGATCCCGCTTTACGACTATCAACTGCGCGGCGCGCTGTTCCTCGCCTGTCGCGGTCGC
>JANXNT010000851.1 GCA_025353985.1 Limnoglobus sp. | reverse complement strand
CGACATCGACAATCGGCTTCTCGGCAACCGGCTTTGCGGGTGCGGTATCCGTCTGTGTGTAAGTGAGTGCCACGCCTGCGGTGGCGAGTAGCATCGTGGCTGTCGCGACGATGGCGATGCCGATTCGTGTGAGGAACATCGTTGTCATCATCCTTGTTGCAAGTAGGGTCGCGCTAGTGGAAACCAGCCCGGCAGTCGATTGACCAGCCGCGAAGGAAACCGCTGCGTGCACGAGTTGTTCGACGCTGTGAGCCGGTAGAGACGCCGATGCCACCTGCGATAAAAACCCCGTCAGTGCGACGGCCGAAACTTCGATTCCACGCTTGGTTAACCGCGTGCGAAGCATTTCGCGGCCGCGATACAACCGCCCCCGCACGGCTCCATCCGACACACCGAGCCGCGCCGCCGCGAGCGGGGTTGAAAGCCCTTCAACCGCACACAACAACACGACTTCCGAGTATTCCTTCGGCAGCCGACGAATTTCGTCGTCGATGGCGGCACTCAGCAAGGCTTCGTCGGGTTCGGGTTGTCGCGGCGCGTTCGGTGGCACGGTCGTAACCTTCGCTGCAAGAGCCTGCCGCCGCGCGTTGCCCGTGCGGACTTTCTGCGACAGCCGAATGGCGACCGCATGAAGCCAGCCCGCAACCGAATCGTTCCAGGACACCGAACCCGCCTTCTTGGCAATCACGAGGAACGTCGCCTGGAACGCATCCTCCGCATCGTGGGTGTGCCCCAAAATCCGCTTGCAAGTCGCAAGCACCAACCCGCCATGACGCCGCACCAGTTCGGCAAACGCCAACTGATCCTGCGTCGAAGCGAATCGGTCCATCAACTGCCGATCCGTTTCGGGTTGGTGCGTACCCGCCAATCGATTCAAATGTCGTGCAACTGGCGAAAGACCGTCGTAGGGCATCGCATCCGCCTTTCTACCTGACTCGCAAAGGAATGCCCGCTGAACTACACCGCGCACGCGAGTTTCAGAAAATTCATGAGTCGGTTAGCGAGATGTTGTAACGATGGTAGTCCGACAGAAAAAATGTTTCACTTCGCCTCATGTGTCTCCAGGTGTATCGCCATGAGTTTGCGGTAAGCCTCGTGTTCGCGAGCTTCGACATATTTTTCGTAAAAGATTGCGGCAGCAGCGGCTTTCACCGGATCGACAATCCGCGGTAGCAAATCGCCAGATGTTTTGTCGTGTTTGCGACCGCCTTTGTGGTTGGCATACCTGCGTGCTCGCGTCCAACCCATTTGCAGAAATTTACGAGCCATATCCGCACCGGGAAAATCATTGGCTTTCAGATATTCGAGAAACAGCTGGTAGATCTTCGTCGAAGATTCTTTTGCCTCCGATTCTGTCTTGAACTTCCAGTGCGGCAGAATCTCGCTCTTGTACGGCTCTACCACCAAAACGCCTTGTTCTCCTTTGCCAATCGTGTAAAACTCCGGATGCTTCCGGAAATCAATCGACTGGAAATCCAGCGAATAGTCGAACACTTTGCGTTTCGTTGCTTTCGCCATCGTGTCGTTCTTGTGCGAATTTTATCCGGTCAATCACGACTTCGACTTGAGGTGCTTGTCGAAGAACTTCACGGTTTTGTCGCGGTTCTCGGTTGTGGTGATTTGTGTGCGGAACTCTTGGTCGCCGTGCCCGGCTCCCTTGAAGATCATCAGTTCGGTTTCGACTCCTGCTTTTTTCAGGGCTGCGTGCAAAACTTCGCTTTGCGAGAGTGGCACGAGACGATCCTTGTCGCCGTGAATGATCAGGAACGGCGCGTCGTCTTTGGCGATGTGCGTGATCGGGTTTGCAGCTGCGGTCAGATCCTTTTTCACTCCGAGGTCGCCACCGATCAACCGCGTGACTGCGTTCGGCGAGCCGCCCGCAGGTGAGAGTTTCAAGAGATCGGTCGGCCCGAACCAGTCGCACACCGCTTGCACGCGACTACTTTCCTTGAGGTTGCCGCCATTGCCTTCGAGTTCCTTCACGCCATCGCTGGTTCCCAGCAACGCGACGAGGTGCCCACCCGCGGACGCACCGCAAACGCCGAAATGATCCGTATCGAGGTTGTGCTTTTTCGCATTCGCACGCAAGAAGCGGATCGCCGCCTTGCAGTCGTGAATTTGTGCGGGGAAGGGGGCCTGCTGGCTGTAACGGTAATTGATCCCAGCGATGGCATACCCCTTTGCCAGCAGAAACATCATCGGGTTATTGTCCTTGCTGCCCCCTTCCCAACCACCGCCATGAACCCAGATAATCAGCGGTAACGGCGTCTCCGATTTCGGCACGAAAAGATCGAACTTGTGTCGTTCGTGTTGGCCATACGCCAGGTCGCGATCGACCTTCGTACCCGCCGGCAGATCTTTCGGAGTTTGTGCAGGAGCCGTCGCAGGAATCGCCGACAAAACGATGGCAAGGGAAGCGGTAAACCAGAACTTCATTTCGATGTCTCCAGAAG
>JANXNT010000308.1 GCA_025353985.1 Limnoglobus sp. | reverse complement strand
CCCACGGGCAGCAACTGGACGAGGAAAGAGAAAGCGACCGGCCCGTTCATGCTGCAAGCCGATCACGGCCCCGTGGCCTTCCGCAACGTGAAACTTCGCGAGATCGCGAAGTGACACGCCGGCGTCACTTCGTGCGTAACGGGAGGCTCACCGCGGGTTCTTTAAACCGATCTGATCGAGAAGCGTGTGCCAATCGTGAGCCGCCGTAACGGCATCGATGCTCGTCAATCGTATGCTTTCGAGCGTGCGAACGACGAGATCTTTGAGTAGTTCGGTGGCGTCGTTCGTTCGTTTGGCCATATCGGTGTGGTCGGCCAAAAATTCCCGAAGCTGTCTGCCGATCGCTTCCACGTGCGACCACAATTTGGTCGTTCGCGGTATGAGAGCATAGGCCGACGAGATGCCAGTCCAAGTGTCAACTGTCGTCGAAAGTTGCGAAAGAACGGTGAACTTCGGCAGCGCGCGTTCGATGTTCGTACAGATTTCGACTGCGTTCTTCCACTCTTTGCCAGCATATCGGTCATCGTGGTGGACAATCCGAAACGCTTCCAGCAGAACATCGGACAAAACCCAAAGTTGGCGTTCGATGTTTTCCGCTCGTACGAACATCGACTGTATCGACACGAGATCGATTTGAAAATCCACTATAGAAGACGGTCGGCGCTCGCGATCCGCACTCAACGCCCTACACAACAGTTGGCAAAGTTGGCGTGGCACCTCTCGGCGGATGTCTTCGAGATCGCAATCGAGCGCGGAATCCGCCAAATGAAACCACCGCATGTCCAACCTGGCACGCGTTGCCTTGTACTTGCCAGGGTTTATGCATTGGTAAAAATGGGGAGGTTGGCCAGCGAGAAGTCGATAGAGCGTCGCGGCCAAACTGTAGACATCGGCTCGTACGTCGTGCGGCATATTGCACGTGAATACTTCTGGAGCGATGTAATACGGGGTTCCTCCCGGTAGCAAGGCCGCCAGCGTGGGATCCTCTGCCAAACCGAAGTCGATCAATACCGCTCGCTTTCCGCGTTCGTCGATGATGTTTGCGGGTTTGATATCCTTGTGAATGTATCCCACGTCGTGAAGGGCTTTTAACGCTTCACAAACATCAATGCCAATCTGGATAGTCTGAGCGACGGATAACCTTCGTAGTGCTTTTTCATCGAGACTCGGACCATCGATCAATCGCGTGGCGAGCGTTCCCGAAGTCCGATCCGCATCGACGAGATTCGCGATGTAACTGCAGGGACTGATTTTTCGGAGAATGTCGATTTCTTGCTGTAAATGTCCGCGCAACTTGTCCACCGTCGCAGCCGGTTTGCTAGAATTCGGCGACTTCAAAGCGACGAGTTGGTCGGACTTTGCAGCCGCATCGCACGGGCATGCGACCCAAACTTCGCCTTGTCCCCCAGTGCGAAGTTCTCGAATTTTCAGCCAGGGTGCTGCGTCGAGCGTTATCACCACTCGCTCGGGATCACTCGACTCCAGAGCCAGTTTCAAATCGGATGTAAGAAAGGGAATATCGCCAGTGTTGCGGCGAAAACGTACCTTCCGGGAAAGGTATTCGAGGATTTCGTCGGTATTATTCGAGAAACGATCTGCAACAGACTTCCAGTGAAATGGCGTCATCACTCGCCACAATTCGACGAGGACTTGCCGAATTTCATCGAGCGATTTAGACATCGTTCACTCGCGACTTAAACGGAATCCGCATATTCGGAACTCATCGAGTTGTTTGCCACACTGTCGCACTTCCTTTTGAAATCCTTGTACCGCGACGCGACGGAAATCTTGAATCGGCCCGGTTCGATCACAGCCAGCGAACGCTGAAAGAGCTGATCGAGTTCTTTTTGCGCGGGGGCATCGATCGTGCCGTGGAGGACAACCCATGTGTAAAAGTCGAAGTATGCACTTCTACTGGCTAAACAGATGTCCGCTGCTTGTGATTCTTTGTGTTCCACAGTGGAATTCACTTGCTGTTCCGCGCTGGCCAGGATGTCGCGTAATTCCGCCATCATCGGTTCGATTTGCTTTTGGCAGTCGGTCAGACGATGTCGGTTCGTATCGTTCATTTTGTTCACTTTCGTTTCGGTCATGAGTGTCATCCTTGAGAAAAGAACCGTTGTGTATTAATCAGACGTTGTTCGTCTGCTTTTCGACGGAATTCTCAGAACCCCAATCGATTGTTGTAACGGAAAACATACCGCCTATTTCTTCCAGAGCAGAGCGAACGGTACTGGTGAGTTTTTGCCATGCAGCGTGAACCAGCGGATTCTGCAGATCTTCGTCGATAGCATTGCTCAGTTCAGCGATTACGAAAATTACCGTTTTCATGATCTCATCGCATACCTTGAATTCTCGCTTCAAATCGACTGCGCCAACAGGCGACATACGTAACTCACCGATGTAATGTTGCCACCTCGGAACATTCCTGTACAAGTCCGTCGCTTTGCAACGAATACTCTTTGGCTGGTATGGGCACAATTCCAAGCTCAAATGTTTCCATGCCTGCTTTAGGATTTTGAAGAGCTTAAGTCGAGAAACGTTCTCTTGCAAACTAAGTTCGGCAGACGGGCGAACGAACTCTATCGGAGTATCGTTTGCAGGCGTTCCATCGGACATCCGTTTCGACTCCTCGCTAATGCGGGGGGTACATTTCCTATTAGTAGTTTATGCGAAGAATTGATAGCGACTACTGGTTCCCAATCGTATCATCGCATTCTGTAGCGTGAAAATTCGCGAGATCGCGAAGTGACACGCAGGCGTCACTTCGGGCGGTGCGGTTTACTTGCGAATCGAACCATGCGGGTCGATCACGAACTTCTTCGGCGAGCCATCGTCGAAAATGTCGTATGCCTCAACGGCTTTATCGAGCGTAATCACTTCGGTGTTGATGATCTCGCGGAGGTATGGCATTCGGTCCCACAGAATCGCCATCATCAGTTGGCGGTTGTACTTCATGACCGGGGCTTGCCCTGCCGACAGCGTCGGCGATTTGATCCACGCTTTCCCGAAGTCGAGCGTCAGTTTGCCGAGCTTAGCGGCGTCGGAATTCGCCTGCGGATCGGCTTCGGGGTAGACTCCGGGTATACCCATTTTGCCACCCGGCCGGATGATGCTTAACATGCCATTGATAACCGCTTCGGGCTGTTCTTCACTCGATTCCGAACCGTGGCCGTGGCACTCGAACCCCACCGCATCGACGGCGCAGTCGACTTCGGGTTCGCCCAAAATGGCTTCGATCTGATCGGGCAACGGCACCTTTTTGCTCAAATCGACGATCTCGTAACCGGCCTTCTTTACGAGTGCCAAGCGGTTCGCCTTCACGTCGCCGACGATGATGCACGATGCCCCCAGCAAGCGGGCACCGGCTGCCGCCGCACGACCCACCGGACCGGCACCGGCGATGTAAACCGTCGACCCCGGCCCCACCCCCGCCGACACGCAACCGTGGAAGCCCGTCGGCAGAATGTCCGATAGCAATGTCAGGTCGAGGATCTTCTCCATCGCCTGATCCTTGTCCGGGAACTTCAGCAAATTGAAGTCCGCGTACGGCACCATGTGGTACTCGGATTGCCCGCCCTTCCAGCCGCCGAGGTTGAAGCCGTACGCGCCGCAACTCGCCTTCGTGTTGACGTTCATGCACACTTCGGTGTGACGCTCTTTGCAGTTGCGGCATCGCCCGCACGCCACGTTGAACGGCACCGAAACGAGGTCGCCTGTTTTAATAAATGTGACATCGCGGCCCGCTTCGATGACTTCGCCGGTGATTTCGTGCCCGAGTTGTTCGCCGGGCGGCATGGGAAACCGGCCCCGATAAATGTGCTGATCGCTGCCGCAAATGTTGGTCGCCACGACCTTCAGAATGACGCCATGTTCGATCTTCTTGCCCGTGCTGGCATCTTCCAGTTTCGGGTAATCGACCTTCTGAACCGCTAGTTTCTTTGGCCCGAGGTAAACGATCGCGCGATTGCCGGACATTGCAGAACTCCTTGCGAAAAAGGGAACGGATGAGATACTCAACCGCCCGATCACGCAAGTGCGATGCCGATTGCAGGAATGATTACTTCTTCGATGTGGGTTGGCGGAAGGCACGCTCGACGGCGTCGTTCGGGTCGGTCGATACCGGTCCGTCGCGCCATAACCAACGCATCATTTCGGGCATGATCGCGCCGCCGAATTTCTGCCCGTGAAGGTTCATGCCCCACGAGTAGTTGACATCGTAACCCTTTTGCGTGAGTGCCTTCATGAGCCGCACGTTCTGATGAAACCAGTCGAGTTTTTCATCGTGAACGCCGTTGCGAAAGCCGCGATTATCGTTTCGCCCATCGCACAAATAGACGCGGATCGGCTTCTTTTCGGCTTCCATCACCCGTTCCGGGTAAACGTGTCCGCCGCGCAGATTCACAAAGCTCCCGACGTTGCTGAGCACCTTGCGAAACGCATCGGGCCGCTCCCACGCCACCGTGAATGCCGCAATCGCACCCGAACTCGAGCCGCCAATTCCGTGCAGGTTCGGATCCTTCGAGATGTTGTAATCCTTGCCCAGTGCGGCATCAATTCGTCGGTCATCACCCGCGCATACTTGTCGTCGAGCGAGTTGTATTCGGTGGGGCGATTCGTGTCGCGGTCGCCCCAGTTCTGCGGCATCGGCTCGGGTTGCTCGGGCTTCCGCCCCGGATTGATAAACACCCCGATCATCACCGGAATCTCGCGGCGATAAATGAGGTTATCCATCACGTTCTGCGCCCGCATATCGCCTTTCTCGTTCTTGAACGCTTGGCCATCTTGATAGACCATGAGCGCCGTCGGTATCGCCGCATCGTACTGCGCAGCGGGCTGGCACGAGAAATCACCGTTTAGCCGCGCCGCGTAGGCTTTGCGTAGCGAAGCGCGGGCGGAAACTGCCAGTCCCGGCGAGCGGTGGGTGTCAGCCGTGTCAGCCCACTGATCTAGCCACCATTATATGCGGTTTTAATGGAAAATATCGCCATCATCGAAATCGGCATTGTCCACGAATCACGAAGAATCAGGGGAAAGACCTCCCTAGTTCGCCTTGCGCCGGGGTTGGCATGAACGTTTCCGAGTTCGACATCTGACAAAAATTCTTTCACCCACACGATTTCGCGGAGTCAATAAGTTTTCGACGATTTGACGTAAGTCAGAATTCGCGACGTGCACGAACGTACTCAAAAGTGCGCCGAAATGACACAGAAAAGGCGCGCCGTGACATAGAAAGTGCGCGCAATGACATAGAAAAGGCGCATAGTGACCCAAAAAAGGCGCTACTTGCGCCGAGTGCCAGTCGAATGACTCACGATGTAACCCGCTATCAGAGTGCGATTTACGGCAAATACCCCCGAAACGGATAAGCAATTCGCGATCAAAAACGGGCATTTTGAGACGCAAAAAACACGAAAAACACGGTTTTGAAACTTTCGCAATTCGGACTTACGTCGATTCTGAGAAGCCAAAACTGGCGTTTATTGAATGGGATAACGTACAATATCTTTGCCATAATCGGTGGTGTTGGCGTCGAGAGGCTTTTCGTTACCGTGCGAGGTGGGCAATGGTTCAATCGATCGTCCGCGGAATGCTGGCCGTTGCGCTACTCACCGCGAGTCTGCCGTTCGCGAAGGCGTGCCCGTTCTGCTCGGTGCAAGGGCAGACGCTCTCCGGCGAAGTCAACCAAGCCGACTTCATCGTGGCAGGCGAACTCAAGAATCCGAAACGCGATGCGACGGACATCACTAAAGGTTCGACCGAACTGCACATCACCGACACCGTAAAATCGCACCCGTACCTTGCTGGCAAGAAAATCCTGATGCTGCCACGCTATGTGGACATCGCAGCCGGCGAGACGCGCTACCTCGTGTTTTGCTCCGTGTACGCGAACAACATTGACGCTACCGCAGCGGCGGTCACATCGACGGCGATCCTCGGTAACTTGTCGCGCTACACGCTCGACCCGTATCGCGGCGAACCGGTGAAGGCGGACAGCAAACTGCCAGAGTACCTGAAAGGCGCACTGGCGGTTCGCGAAAAAGACTCGATTAGCAAGCTGAATTACTTCTTTCGCCACCTCGATTCCGCCGACACCGTAATCGCCGCCGATGCCTTCATGGAGTTCGGAAACACCGATTACAAAGACATCCGCACTGTCGCCGAGAAACTCCCACCCGATACTCTGATCGCCTGGCTGAAGAACCCTCAAACCCCCGCGTCGCGTTACGGCGTGTACGGCATGATGCTCGGGCATTGCGGTAAGAAAGAGCACGCGCAGGAGATTCGCGCATTGCTCGACGACGCGAACAAGGTGTACAGCAGCGGGCTAGATGGCCTGCTCGCCGGGTACATCATGCTCGACCCGAAAGGCGGCTGGCAGTACCTCACGGGGATGCTCAACGACGACAAGAAAGAGTTCCCGTTACGCTACGCCGGGCTGAAAGTCTTGCGGTTCTTCTGGGAATCGCGCAGCGATGTCATTAGCCACGAGGAAGTGCTGAGCGGCATGAAAATGCTCGTCTCGCAGTCCGATATCGCCGACTTGCCGATCGAAGATTTACGCAAATGGGAACAGTGGGACACCGCTGACTTCGTGATCGCCACGGGGAAACGCGAATCGCACCAATCGATCCCGATCGTGCGCCGATCGATACTTCGCTTCGCAATCACCGCGTCGCCGAAGTCGAAAATCGCAACCGAATACGTAGCCGATGCTCGACGGATCGATGGCGACCGCGTTAAATTGGTGGAAGAAATGCTGAGCGACGAGAAACCGAAGCCCGCGGCCACCGTCAAGCCAATGGCGTTATTGCCGAAGAAGTAAGCGAGGTACCCGTGGTTCCGCTCGTCGTATCGATCGCGAGTTTGCTGTGTGCAGCCGAACCAGGCGGGGCGTCGGTCGATGAAACCGTCATTCGTCGGCTGGTCGAGGCACTCAAGGACAGCGATACCGACGTGCGGCAAAATCTCGCCGCCGCGTTGGCTAAAATTGGCACGCCAACGGTCGAACCGCTGATCGCGGCGTTGAAGGATAAAATCACCGAACGCCGTGCGGGTGCGGCGTATACCCTCGGAATGATCGGGCGACCCGCGCGGGCCGCATTGCCGATGTTACTCGACCTGCTAAAAGACGATGATGTGAGCGTGCGCCGGCAAGCCTCGTAC